>CAZTUN010000035.1:0-14299 GCA_964616845.1 uncultured Rickettsiales bacterium
ATAATAAATACCTAGAAGCGCTTTCTAACTTAAGCCGTGCTATGGCATATGGAAATAAAGATGCAGAAAAAAAACTTATTGAGCATACAAAAGAAGATCAATTTAATTTTGCAATAAATCAATTAAGCACAAACTTAATTGCTGAAAAAAATTATCCTCAATTAAATATATTAGCAGCTTGTTTGCTAAAAATACAAAAATTAAACCTTGTAACGAATGAAGGATTTTTAGAACAAGCTTTTTCTATTTTTTCGGATTCAGATAGTAAGTTATTTTATAAGAGAGCAGATGAAGAATTTAAAAATGAACAATCTTTTACGCTTATGTTAAATTTAGTAAAAGAGGAAATAGATGAAGAAAAATATGCTAGTTTTATAAAGGATATAAAGCAAAAATTACCTGAGACATACCAAAATATAATAGATGCATTTGCAGATGAGCTAAATGGTTTAGAATTTGATGAAGATCCGTTCGTTGTTCCAAATGGTGTATTAAAAGGCGCTAGCACAGATCGAAAGAGTCAAGTATCTTACGTATAAAAAAGGTCACCTAATTGGTGACCTTTTCATCATGGAATTTATAACTACAAGTTATTCTTGATAGTAATAAACTATTTCAGCGCGACGATTTTGAGCTTCACGTACACCGTCTTTAGTAGGAACTAAAGGTTCAGATTTGCCCTTTGCTACAGTTCCAACGTTATTATTAGCAGTTCCTTTGCTCATCAAATAAGCTTTAACACTATCAGCACGTTTTTGTGATAATTTCATGTTATAAGCTACAGTACCAACAGTATCTGTATGACCTGTAACTCTAAAAGATAAAGCGCGTTTAGATTTAGCATCAGCTAGTGCTTGGTCTAATATTTTTTTTGCGTCAACTCTTAGATTAGATTTATCAAAATCAAAGAAAACTAAATAAGAGCGAGAATGAGAACTAGGTAATTTTGCTTCACCGTTATTAGTGCATTTATCTGTTTCTACGTTCCATTGTGTTCTAACACAGTTGCCAAAACTATTTCTTACAACGTTTTTGCTTGTGCTAGTTACGACATCTTTAGAACCATCTGCAAAAGCAGAAAAAGCCAAGCTTGAAACTAATATAGTTGCAACAGCAATTTTTTTAATTGAACTTAACATTTAACTATCCCCTCTAGGAATTTGAAATTAGCAATTTAAAATAGCCCATAAATAACTATCATAAATTTTTCGATTATTCAAGATATCTATGTAAACTATAAATTTGGTTATATTATTAACCATTTATTAGATAAGGTTATTTTCTTTTAATAACTCTTGTAGTTCGCCACTATCATTCATTTCACGAGTTATATCACAACCACCAATAAATTGTCCTTTTATGTATAATTGAGGTATAGTTGGCCAATCAGAATATTGCTTAATAGCTTCACGAATATTAGCGTCTTTTAAAACGTTAACGTCATGGAAGTCAACGCCTAAATTATCAAGTATATCTACTACAGCAGCAGAAAATCCACAAAGAGGAGACTGTTTTGTTCCTTTCATGAATAATACTACATTATTATTGTCGATAGTAGATTTTATAGTTTCAAATATTGAATTATTTTCCATAAATTTTCTCCTTAAATTAATAAATAGTAAATTATTGAGCAATATTGGTTTTAATTGCTAAAGCATGGATATCCATACCACTTACTGCTTTTTGCACTAATTTGTGCTGAGCAATTTTTGTTAGTCCTTTAAATTGAGACGAAGTTATATGTACTTGCCAATGATCATCATCTCCAGCAAGATCTATACATTCGATTTGACCATCAGGAAAAGACTTCTTTAGTAGATTTTCTAACTCATAATGGCTAATAGGCATAAATTATTTCCTTTTTATTAAAATTGAATAGATTTGCCACAACCGCAGCGGCTTTTTTCATTAGGGTTAATAAATACTAATTTTGAATCAAATATAGTTTCTTCATAATCAAGAGTACTGCCTATAACGTTTAATATAGCAGATTGAGCGATCAATATATTAAGTCCACTTATGTTAATTTCTTCATCGCCAGAACTTTTATCATTAGTAAAACTAAAACCATATTTATTACCAGAGCAACCACCTTTTTCTAGTGCAATACGAAAATATTTTACCTGAGGTCTAGTTTTCTTTTCTTCAATAAGCATTCTATCAATATAAGATAATGCTGGATTTGTAATATCAATGATATCTTTTTTCATAATAATTACCACATATCTAAAATTAATTTTGCTTCTTCGCTCATCATATCTTTGCTCCAAGCTGGCTCCCATACCATATTAATATTTATTTTACCAATAGCAGGAAGAAGTTGCTTTAGACGTTTCTCTACCTCAGTAGGAATAGCTTCAGCAACAGGACAGGTTGGGGCAGTAAGAGTCATATTAATAGAAACATCATTATCTGGAGAAACATCCAAAGCATATATTAATCCTAGGTCCCATATGTTTACGGATATTTCTGGATCATGAACTGTTTTTAGAACAGCTATAACTTTATCATAAAAACTTTCAGCATTCTCTATCGCCGCAATTTGGCTGTCAGATAATTTTTGATTTTGTAATTCGTGTAATAAAAAATCGTCCATATTATTTACATTCTTAAAATATTTTATTAACAGTTTGCAGCGCTTTAATTAAGCATTCTATATCATGATGATTATTATAAATTCCTATCGAAACTCTTGCGACAGCAGTAAGAGAAAATCTTTTCATTAAAGGTTGTGCACATAAATGCCCTGTTCTTATAGCAATACCATAATTATCAAGAATAGTTGCTATATCTGAGGGATGGGCTCTTTCGTGAGTAAAAGAAATCAACCCTTTCTTAAGAGAAGCATCTCCTAATATTTTAAATTCATTTAAGTTTTTTAATTCCTGTCTTAAATGACCAAGAAGATTATCTTCATGATCTATTAAATCCTTATCACTAAGTAAAGTAAGATAGTCAATAGTGCTAGCAAAGGCTATAACCTCACTTATAGCAGGAGTGCCAGCCTCAAAACGTAATGGAGGTGGTAGGAAAGTCGAGCCAGAAAAATCAACTTCACTAATCATTTCTCCTCCAGTTTGATAAGGAGGCATTTCATCTAATAAATTATATTTACCATATAAGATACCAACACCATTAGGACCATATAATTTATGTGCTGAAAAAACTAAAAAATCGCAATTAATTTTTTTTACATCAATACGCTGATGAACAACTAATTGTGATGCATCTAATAATATTTTTGCACCAATCTGATGTGCAGGTTTTATAATTTTATCTAATTGGGTTATAGTCCCAAGAACATTAGACATTGCGGTTATAGCAACTAATTTAGTCTTATTAGATAATAATTTTGTATAATTTAGATAGTCTAGTTCACCATTATTAGTTACAGGAATAATCTTTAATATTGCTCCAGTTTTTTTACATAATTCTTGCCAAGGAACTATATTTGCATGATGTTCCATGTGGCTGATAATAATTTCATCGCCGCGTTTTATAAATTTACAGCCATAACTTTCAGCAACCAAGTTTATTGATTCGGTTGTGCTTTTTGTAAAAACGATTTCTTTAGCATTAGATGCATTTATAAAAGCTGCTATTTTTTCTCTACTTTTCTCAAAAAGACTAGTTGCATTAGCACTCAAATAATATAAACCACGATGAACATTAGCATAATTTTCTTTGTAAATATTTTGTAAACAGTCAAGCATAGCTTTAGGTTTTTGTGCGCTGGCAGCAGTATCTAAATATATAAGCGGCTTGCCATTTACATCATTTGCAAAACAAGGAAAATCACTGCGAATTTTTTCTATAGAAAAATTTACATTATTATTCATGATTGATCTACCATATTTAGGTTGTTTAATACTTTTATTTTTGCCTCATTATGGGAAATGGAATTAATTAATTCATTTAAAAAAGCATTAATTAAGATTGTATAAGCTTGCGAATAAGAAAACCCCCTTGCTTGCAAATAGTATATAGCTTGGATATCAAGATTTCCTATGGTAGAGCCATGGCTGCAAATAACATCGTCTGTTAATATATCTAGTTCTGGCCTTGCAAAACCTTGAGCTGTATCACTAAGCAAAATAGTTTTACTTAATTGTCTTGCACAAGATTTAGGACAATCAGGAGATATTTTAACTAAGCCATAAAAAATAGCTTTAGATTTATCATTTAATATTTGTCTTATATTTTGAGATGATAAGGTATTAGGAGAATTATGCTGCGTAGCAATATATAGATCGTGATGTTCTATATTATGGCATAAATCTATGGCAGAAAAATTTGCTTGCGCATACGGGCTATTTAGATAACAGCGTATTTCATTTTTAACAATTTTAGCTCCAAGAGTTAAAGAAAAATTATCATGCCTTGCGTTTATATTATGTTGAGATTGTTGATAATATAGACTAGTAAAATCATGGCTAAAATTTTGTAACTTGAAAGTGTTGAGATGGCTATTTTCTTCTAAATAAATTCTGGTTACATGATTTGCAAATATTGCGCAATTAGCGTTGCTAAATTGTTCAGTAATATTTGCAATACTATTCTTGCCAATTAATATAAAATTTTGTCCATAGTTAGAGTTATTGTTATAAATATGCTCAATTTCAATTAGCTTATCGATAGTTTTGTTTTCTTCTATATAAATAAAAATACCATCATTACATAATGCATTATTTAAAGCTATTTCAGATTGATTATTAAAATCGCCTAGGAAGTTAAGCATAGATAATATTTTATCAGCAAATATATTATCATTTTTTTGCGTAAATAATTCGCTTAAACTTAATAGTTTAATTCCTTCGCCAATATTTGCGGATTGTAATTTACCGTCCTTAATAATAATTTTATAAGTAGATGAATTGTTATTTTGCGAATATAAATTTTCGGTGGCAGTGTAATTAATTGGAATTAAGTCAGATGTTTTTAAATGAGCTATGCTAGTATAGTGCCAAGCTTCGATCTTTTTAGTAGAAAAACCTTTATCTAAAAAATGATCTAAATATTTTTTTCTGCTTTGTGATAGCATGAAATTGTCAGCACCATAAAAGCTTGGTTGATTTTCGATAAAGTAATTTAATAAATCTTTTTTATCTAACATCATAATTATATACCGAATGCTTTATAACCAGAATTTTCTAAAGTCTCGACAATTTCATTACCTCCAGAGGTTATAATCCTTCCTTCATTAAACACGTGAACATGATCAGGTTTAATATAATCAAGTAATCTTTTGTAATGAGTTATAACTAAAAAAGAACGCTTGCCATCTCGTAATAAATTTATAGCTTCAGCAACTAATTTTAAGGCATCAATATCTAATCCAGAGTCAGTTTCATCTAGTATGATGAGCTTTGGTTCAAGTAATAATATTTGTAATGCTTCAAAACGCTTTTTTTCTCCACCTGAAAATCCTTGGTTAACAGAACGTTTTAGCATGGCATCATCTATATTTAATTCACTAGCTTTTTTGCGAATTATTTTTAGTGTTTCAACCGCATCTAATTCTGGTAAGTTTATAGCCTTACGTTTAGCATTAATAGCACTTTTTAAGAAATTTAAACAAGTAACTCCAGGAATTTCAACAGGATATTGAAAAGCAAGAAATATACCAGCATGGGCACGTTCATGAGGTAATAAATCTAGTAGATTATTATTCTCAAACTTTATAGAACCAGAGGTTACATTGTAATTAGGGCGACCAGTTAAAGTGTGAGCTAAGGTGCTTTTACCAGTACCATTTGGTCCCATTATGGCATGAACTTGTCCACTATTGAGATTAAGATTTAGTCCTTTGATAATTTCCTTATCTTGAACTTTAACATACAAATCTTTTATTTCTAACATTATACTTCCTTTTCGTAAGTAATAAATTCACCAATATTTTTTATAAATTATCCAACTGAACCTTCTAAACTTATTTCAAGTAGTGCTTTAGCTTCAACAGCAAATTCCATAGGTAGTTCTTTTAACACTTCCTTACAAAATCCATTTACGATAGTAGAAATGGCATCCTCTTCACTTAGCCCACGTTGCAAGCAATAATAAAGTTGGTCATCACTTATTTTAGAGGTAGTTGCTTCATGTTCTATGTTAGAACTTGAGTTCTTGCCTTCAATATAAGGAATAGTGGTAGCTGAGCATTTATTACCGATAAGTAAAGAATCGCATTTAGTATAATTTCTTGCCTCAGTTGCTTTAGGATTAACATTAACTAAACCACGGTAAGTACTACTACTTTTTCCTGCAGAAATTCCTTTAGCAATAATAGTGCTAGAAGTATTTTTGCCAATGTGGAACATTTTAGTTCCCGTATCTGCTTGCTGGTAGTTATTGGTTACAGCAACAGAGTAAAATTCACCAACTGAGTTATCGCCTTGCAAAATACAACTTGGGTATTTCCATGTAATAGCAGAACCAGTTTCTAGTTGAGTCCAAGATATTTTGGAATTATTCCCTTTGCAAATTCCTCGTTTAGTAACAAAATTATATATACCGCCTTTGCCGTTGCTATCGCCAGGATACCAATTTTGTACAGTGGAATATTTTATTTGCGCATTATCTAGGGCAATTAGTTCAACTACCGCAGCATGAAGCTGATTTTCGTCACGAGTAGGAGCGGTACAACCTTCAAGGTAACTTACCTTACTATTTTTATCTGCAATTATTAAGGTGCGCTCAAACTGACCAGTTTTTGCCTCATTAATCCTAAAGTAAGTTGATAACTCCATAGGACAAGTTACATTCTCTGGTATATAGACAAAAGATCCATCACTAAAAACTGCTGAGTTAAGAGTAGCAAAATAATTATCAGTATATGGAACAACGCTACCTAGATATTTTTTTACCAGATCAGGATATTTTTTTATTGCCTCAGATATAGGGCAAAATATAATTCCTTTCTCTTGTAGTTTTTCTTTGTAAGTTGTAACTACAGATACGCTATCAAAAACCGCATCAACTGCAACGCCGCTAAGCATTTTTTGTTCAATTAAAGGAATGCCTAATTTTTCATAAGTGCGTAATATTTCTGGATCTACTTGATCAAGACTCTCTAATTTAGGCTTATTTTTCGGTTCGCTATAATAATATAAATCTTGATAGTCAATTTCAGGGTAATTTAATTTAGCCCAATTTGGCTTCTTGTCTTGATTTTTTAACCAGTAACTAAAGGCTTGTAATCTAAAATCAAGCATCCATTGGGGTTCTTGTTTTTTATTAGAGATAAAAGCAATAATATCTTCATTTAACCCTTTTGGAGCTTTTTGTGATTCAATATTAGTGATAAAGCCGTGTTTATATTTGCGTTCAACGACATCACTAGCTTGAAGAGAATTGTTATTATTTGCATCAAGCGACATATTTACTTCCATCATAAGAAGAGTTAATAAAATCAGCTAAATTAAATTTGGCTAATGTTGCAACGAGTGCGAGGTTAATGCGATTCCAACCATGTTTTGCAATACATCGTGGTTCAATTTTGCAATTGTCTTTTTTTTCTTGATTACATAGAGTTACAGCAACTGGTCCATCAACTGCCTTTACTATATCTAAAATATAAATTTCATTAAGAGGCTTGTTAATTAAATAGCCTCCCATAATACCACGCGAAGAAATAAGTAAATTTCCGTTAGCAAGAAGCTTAAGTATTTTCATTACAGTACTTTCGCTTATATCAGTATCTTTGCTTAAAGCACTTGCACTAAACCTATGGCTAGGATTAGTAGCCATTGTACACATTATAGTAACAGCGTAGTCAGCCATACGACTTAAGCGTAACATTGTTGGTTCTCAGGTTATTTAATTATTAATTTACAAAACAAACTGGTGGTATATTATCGCCTACTTAGCTAAATAGTACCTAACAAGTACTATTTATATAAACGTGCTTATACTATTGTTAATAAAACCGATCAAGATTAAAAATTATTTTTTATATTATGACTGACATAGAGCAAATTATGGAGCAAATTATTGAGGATTTCTCAATGTTTGATGATTGGAATGATAGATATGCATATATTGTTGATTTAGGTAGAAAACTTCCTTCATTAGAAGATAGAGATAAAACAGATGGTAATAAGGTGCAAGGCTGCACCAGTAATGTGTGGTTGTTATGTAATGTAAAGGATGGAAAATATTATTTTCATGCTGATAGTGATGCGCATATTGTAAAGGGATTGGTGGCTATATTACTAAAAATTTACTCTGATCGTAGTAAAGACGAGATTAATAACATAGATATACATAATTTGTTTAATAAATTAGGGCTAGAACAACATTTAAGTCCAAGCAGAAGCAATGGATTTTTTGCTATTGTAAAAAAAATAAAAGAATTTACCAATCAATAGATTGTAGATTATTGCCTATTTATTATTTTACCGTAGGTAAGCCGTTCTTTTTCCAACCTTCGATTCCTCCCGTAAGATTATAAATTTCTATAGGTTTGGATTGGTCAATAATTTTACTAATAAGATTACAGGCATTAGCAGATCTACCGCCCATTTTACAGTGGAATATAACTATTTGGTTATCTAAAAAGTTACAAGCAGTGGTTTTAGGATCAAATTTAGATAATGGACAAAGCGTAGAACCTGATATATGTTCTTGATTATATTCATTTTCTTCGCGAACATCTATTAATTTTACGTTAGGTTGCTTTAGTAATTTTGCAGCAGAGATAGGGTCAATTTCTTTTATTATCATTTGATTAAAATCCAACATTATGCATATATTTTTCAAGTATTGTTATTAAAGCATTGAGACCAAAAAATATCATAGCAATGCTAAGTATAGAAGTAATTATGCCAAAAATAACAAAAATTCCATCTTTTTCTAAAATAGCTAAAGAAAATAAAACTATAGTTATAGCAGGAAGTAGACTTCCTAGAGGAATAGGTAAAATAGATAATATAGATAAAACTAAACATACTATAGCAATCAATTGTTCGCTGCGTTTAGTAGTTAATTTTGCTAATCTTGGTTTTAATAAAGATTCTATTATTTTTATATAAGGAACAATAATTCTTATAATTTTTCGTAAGCTGGTAGTTTTTATACTACAATTTAAGAGCCATTTTGGAAACCAAGGGGTTTTCATTCCCATTACTAGTTGAAGTGTAACAAATATAAGTGGAATACTTGATATTGTAGAAGTCCCCGGTACAACATGAGGAATCAAATTAGGAATGCAAAATATTAGCATTAGTAATGCAAATGATCGATCAGCAAGAGCATCTTTTATATTTCGTACATAAATTTTTTCATCTTTAAAATTTTCAACAAGATCTGTAAGTATTTGCGATACTTTGCTATTATGTATTTCATTATTGTCTGTTAGATTTAATTTCTTAAGAAGATCGATATTTAACATTTTCTTTAAAGCTCTCATTAGTTTTCTTAAAATCTGTGAAGAAAATTTATAATTAGGATGATACATATACCATATAATAAAGACAAATAATATATATATGCTATTTTTCTTTAAGAATAGAATAAGACTTAAGTTATTGGAGCAAATAATAAAATTTTTAAAGAGGCTAGCAAATCATGAGAAAAGTAATTGTTTGGTTTAGACAAGATTTAAGATTAGAAGATAACCCAGCTCTTTATAATGCAGCCAAAATTGGACAAGTTATACCAGTTTATATTTTAGACGATAATGCAGCAAAACATATGCCCAAAACATCAGCAGCAGATTGGTGGCTTCATCATAGTCTTGAATCATTAAGTGCAGATTTTTTAAAATATAAAATAAAATTTATATTGAAAAGGGGAGATGTTTTAGAACAAATTTCAGCTTTTATAAAAGAAACCAAAGCAGATGCTTTATACTGGAATCGACTTTATGATCAATATTTTATCAATCGGGATAAAATCATAAAAGATGAATTATCAAAGAAAATTGAAGTGAAGAGCTTTAATGCTTCCTTATTACTTGAGCCATGGGAAGTTAAAACAAAACAAGGATCTAATTTTAAAGTATTTACGCCATTTTGGAAATATTGCCAAAGCATTATTCCAGACTATAAAATTTTACCTATACCAGAGTTGCAGGCATATAAAATTAGTTATGATAGTCTTAGATTGCAAGATTATAATTTACTGCCAACTAAACCAGATTGGTCAATATCAATTAAAGAAAATTGGCAAGTTGGAGAAAAACAAGCATTAAAAAAATTAGAAAAATTTCTTAATGAGAATATTAAAAACTATACAGCAGGGCGTGATGTTCCTTCATTGCAAGCAACTTCATTATTATCTCCACATTTGCATTTTGGAGAAATAGGACCTAGGCAAATATGGCAAGCTATAAAATTTTTAAAAGAAATAGATCACAAAAACATAGCTCATGCAGATAAATATTTAACAGAAATAGGTTGGAGAGAGTTTTGTTACAATTTAATTTATCATTATCCAACTTTATATAAGGATAATTTTAATAAGAAATTTGATAAATTTCCTTGGCTTAATAATAAGAAATTACTCAAATTATGGCAGAAAGGTGAAACAGGTTATCCAATAATAGATGCTGGAATGAGGCAATTATGGGTAACAGGATATATGCATAATAGGGTAAGAATGATTGTAGCATCATTTTTAACTAAACATTTATTTATTGATTGGCGTTATGGAGCAGAATGGTTTTTTGATACTTTAGTTGATGCAGATAATGCTAATAATATATGTGGTTGGCAATGGGTTGCTGGCTGTGGAGCAGATGGTGCTCCGTATTTTAGAATATTTAATCCTATACTTCAGGGGCAAAGATTTGATAATAAAGGTGAATATGTAAGAAAATGGTTGCCAAATTTAAGCAAACTTCCTGATAAATATATTCATTGTCCATGGCAAGCAGATGAACAAACTTTAGCTAGAGCAGGGATTAAGTTGGGAGTAGATTATCCAAATCCTATAATTGATCATGATTTTGCTAGAAATAGAGCCTTATCTGCATATGATGAAATATAATGAATTAAAATAAGATTCCTATTTAGAAATATAAAATTTTGATCTTAGGCTTATTTGTAACTGAGCTATATTATATATTGACTTATCACTAGTTACCGCCTAAAAGCTTAATAAGTTAATAAACAGAACTTATATAGATGTGATATAGAGATGAGGTGGATTTTATGAAAAAGACTCAAGAAAAGACTCAAGAAAAGACTCAAGAAAAGACTCAAGAAAATCCTCAAAATTTCAAAACAATCGAAAGAGATTTTCTTATAAAACAATTGAAAGAATTTGAGGCTAGTCAAGCAAGGCAAGCACAAGCAAGGCAAGCACAAGCAAGGCAAGCACAAGCAAGTCAAGCACAAGCAAGTCAAGTACAAGCAAGTCAAGTACAACAATGGTGGCAAGCACAAGCAGGAGGACAGTTACCTCAACAGCGGATGGGTAATCCAGTTCTTATGTGGGGAGTTCCCACATGGGCTCAAGGACAGTTACCTCAACAGCAGATGGATAATCCAGCACAAGCATGGTTTCTACAACAAGAAATGCAGCAATTAATAGCAAGGCACGCACAAGAAATGCAGCAATTAATAGCAAGGCAAGCACAAGAAATGCAGCAATTAATAGCAAGGCAAGCACAAGCAGGAGGACAGTTACCTCAACAGCAGATGGATAATTCAGCACAAGCAAGTGAAGCACAAGCAAGTGAAGCACAAGCAATGGAGATGGGGGAAGTAGTAGTTCCACCGCAAGCTACAAAATTAGCAAGAAAAGCTAAAAAAGATGACGCAAAAAAAGATGACGCAAAAAAAGACTATCCTAGTTCCAGATTAGGAGGAGTAACTAAAAAAGGAGTAACTACAAGATCGCAAGCAAAAGGATCTAGGGGAGCAGTTATATGAGAGCAGTAAAGCTTTAAAGATATTAATGGATTGATGGGTTAAAAATTCATGATTATTGTTTAAGCGTTATTGGAGTTAAACTAGCCTTTCTAAGATCTAAGAGTCCAGTTATGTTGCCTGCCTCCTAGGTCGTCATCACTTGAAATTTATAGTGAATTAAAATAAGATCCCTATTTAAAAATATAAAATTTTATCTTATTTGCAAATGATCTATGTCAGGGATAAGTCATTACTATATTTACTTATCTTAAGATCCATAATTAAATTTGATATTTCACCACAACCTACGATAAATTAATTTGAAATACTATAAAAACTTACGTTAAGATAAAAAGTAATAATATTATAAATCAACCTAGAATTAATTAAAAAAATCATAGATATATGGCACTTTCATTTTTAGTATTTAGGAATCGTGACTTCAAGTTACTTTTTCTTTCAAGAATGTTTACATGGATGGCAATACAAAGCCAAGCAGTTATAGTTGGTTGGCAAATTTACTCTCTAACAAAAAGCCCATTTATTCTAGGTTTAACGGGTTTATGTGAAGCAATTCCTGCATTGTTTTGCGCCTTATTTGCTGGATATATAGTTGATAAAAGCAGACCATATAAAATAAATTTAATCGCAATTTCTGTATTTGTAGTAAATATTATAGTGATGCTTATATTTGCTGGAGAAATTATTCCTATTGCAAAAAATTTACTTATTATAGTTATTTTTATAGGAGTATTTATCTCTGGTATAGCGCGTAGTTTTGCTATGCCTTCGGCATTTTCTCTCTATGCGCAAGTAATGACAAAAAGCGAATATGCTTCTGGAACTGCTTGGTTTAATACAGCATTTCAATTTGCAACTATTGTAGGCCCTGCGTTAGCAGGTATAATTTATGGTGGCTATGGTGCTAGAACTGCATGGGCCATGTCGGCAATTTCTATGCTTATGGCACTAATATCTTTATATGGAATTAGTAATCATCCTCGTAAATATCAAAATATCTCTAAAGAATCTGCAATTAAAAGTATGGTTGCGGGATGGAAATTTATTCTCAATAACAAAATTATTTTACCAGTTATTAGTTTAGATATGTTTGCAGTGTTATTGGGTGGAGCAGTATCAATGCTTCCTGCTTATGCTGATCAAGTTTTGCATGTTGGATCACAAGGTTTAGGCTTGCTTCGTTCTGCAACTGCTTTTGGTGCAATTGGTATGGCACTATTCTTAGCGATAAAGCCGATGCGTTATATCAGTGGAAAATTATTATTAATAGCCGTTGCTGGTTTTGGTTTCTCAATAATAGGTTTTGGTTTGAGTAAAATATTTTGGCTATCGATGCTTTTTTTAGCTTTAAGTGGAGCATTTGATTGTATAAGCGTTGTAATAAGAGCAACTCTTAATCAGACTCTGACACCAGAAAATATGAAAGGGAGGATCTCTTCAGTTAGCAGTATGTTTATAATTTCATCTAATGAACTTGGAGCATTTGAATCGGGATTGGCAGCTAGGGTACTTGGCTTAGTTCCTTCTGTAGTATTTGGAGGTTTGGGAACTTTATTAGTAGTTGCTGTGACAAGTATATTGTCTCCACAACTTAGAAAATTAAAGTTAGATTTATAGCAGCTAAATCAAGTAAAGCTTAAAGAATAATTCTCAATTACTCTACTTGCTGAATTGCAGATAATAACCATCTGCCGCCAGGGCTTCTGACAAATGTCCAAACTTCTTCAACTTGAAAAGCTATTTTATTATTGCCTTCAACAATATAATCTGCATCAAAATTATTACTATCAATTTTTGCCATATAATCTATAGCGCTCCATTGTAATTTTACAGTAGCGTAGTCAAGGTCATATTCATGCCATGCCTGTATAACATCTTGGCGTACAACTCTAATTTGCTCAACTTTATTGACTAAACCTTTACTGGTGTTAACAGAAAGTTGTTCGCTAAAATATTCTGCCATTTCAGGAGTTACATATTGACGTAATTTTGTTATGTCAGTTTGACTCCATAAAGTTTGAATTTGAATCAAGCTATTTTCAAAATCATGATTATCATTTTCATTTAAGATTAGGTTGGTAGTATTTGCGGCTTCGCAACTATTAAAATTATTAGATTCTTGCTGAAATTGGCTTTGATAATTCATGTTATTATTAAGGAAGTTTGATCGTGATCTTGTAAAAAATTTATAGATGAAATATATAATTGCCGCAAACATTAGGAAAGATAATATTCCGCCGCCAAAACCACCTCCATGACCGCCAAAACCTCCAACTCCGCTAAATCCGCCACCGTGACCAAAAAGAAGGCTTCCTAAGCCAGCTCCAAGTAGACCGCCACCTAAGCCACTCCAAAATGGACGATTGGCAAAGAAAGAATTTGAATTAGCAGGATTATTATAATTATTATTATATTGTCTTTGCTGAGAA
>CAZTUN010000036.1:0-3268 GCA_964616845.1 uncultured Rickettsiales bacterium
ACTATTATAAATAGTTTTCTGATTAAAAATTCAAAAATACATAGCGTAGTTAACATATTATCAGGAATAATTATATTTGCAGGTGGAATATTGGCTACATATCACACAGGAGTAGAGATAGGAATTTTTAAAATGAAAGAGTCTTGCCTAGACACTTTAGCAAATGCTGATAATATTAATGTACTTAGGCAATTATTATTAACGGCTCCTAATGTTTCATGTGATAAACCTCAATTTATATTTTTAGGCTTATCTATGGCAGCTTGGAATGCTTTAATTTCGTTATTATTTTCAAGTTATATAATATATCAAGCGCAAAAAAATGCTAAATAATAGAATTACTAATTTACCAGGTACTGCTAATCAAGATGAAATAATTGAACAAATTATTCGCGTAGATCAGGCTGGAGAGTATGGAGCCAAAAAAATTTATCAAGGTCAATTAGCCATATTAGGCAAATCTGATTGCGCAGATACTTTAAGACATATGGCTGAGCAAGAGCAAGAACATCTTAATTATTTTAATCAGCAGATAATTAATAGGCAATCAAGACCAAGCTTGTTAATGCCTATATGGCATATTACAGGTTTTGCTCTAGGAGCTGCAACTGCTTTAATGGGAAAAAAGGCGGCGATGGCATGTACAGTTGCTATCGAAGAAACTATAGATGAGCATTATAAGGAGCAAATAATCAAGTTAAATCAATTCCAAGATCAATATAGTCATGATTTAAAAAATCATATTGAAAAATTTCGCCAAGAGGAAATCGAACATCGTAATATAGGATTGGAACATGGCGCAAAAGAGGCAAAAGCTTATGGCACTTTATACTCATTGATTAAATTTGCAGCTAAGACAGCTATCATAATAGCAAAAAAAATCTAATATTTTGCTTGTAACTAATTATTTTTAAATTATTAATTCCGTAATAAATTAACATTACAATACGGAATTAGCAATGGCATTAGAGAAAATTAGTCATATAGATAGTAATATACAAGCTTTAGAAGACAAAATAAATAATTGCGTACGAACAATATTATCAAATATTGGATTTGATGAATATAATCAAATAGCTATAGATAAGCAAGATCTAGCAATAAATAGTTTATATACAGCGATTAACCAGTCAGTTACAATAGCCATTGATAATTCTCAAGATTGCAGACTAAGATTAGAAAATTATTGTGTTGCAATGCAATTGGCAAGCTTGTTACCACAATATGCTATTTTTGCTTTAAACCAAGAAGGAAAATATACAAATACTCTAGAATTCTTAGAATTTAACTATTCATTACAAAAGCAAAGGCAAATATTTGCAGCTAATATTGAGCTTACCGAAGAAGAAGTAAGATTGATATCAGCTTATGATTCTGGCTTTACGGAGAATTTATTCCAGCTAAATACAGAGTTAGTTAAAAGTCTTAGAAGCGAAGAAGATGGATCTTTAAGTAAAAAAGATATAGCAAAATTATATAATCAGTTAGAAACTCTCTTAAGTCATCAAGAATATAACAGTAATATAAATAAAACTTCTCTTATAGTAACAGAACTAGTTAATTTACTTACCCATAAACAAATACTAGATGCATTTTCATTTAAAGAAATCTCTGATAGTTTATCTCAAGAACAAAGCTTGGCTATATTAATTAATAAAATCTTATTAGAGACCGATTCATCAAAATATGCAGATAAGATAGGATATTCAGAATTAAATAAATTAAATATCCCACCTTTACTTAAGCTTGCGCTAAAAACTAAATATTTTAATTATATTGATAATAATATATTATCAGTAGGTAATACTCCTGAAAATATCCATGGTGATATACATAGATTATCAGATATATTAATAACTTTAGCTGAAATATTACCTTATGACAGAGAAAATGGACAAAAATTATTCTTTATATTTTCAAAAGAGTTGTTAACAAGATACATCGAGATTAGTAATCTAGCATTAACTAATACCCAAACCCCTGATAAATTAGCTATTTTCTTTCCTCAGACAGTTGAATGGTTTAAGTCGTATTTGGCTATAATAGAGAATTTACCTGAAGATCAGAGGAGTAAAGAAATAATATCTTTGCTTAAAGATATAAAAGATAATATCGATTTAATTGATAATGCTAACATTGATTTAAAAAATAATAGTTTAGCTAAATTACTATTAGTAAATCTTAATTTAATTATAGGTCAAGAACAAGACTATAATAAAATAACTAATCTAATTAAAGATGCTCTAAAAGAAGAAGTAGAAAATACTCTTTCTACCAAAGAAAGTAAAGAAATTATTAGCTCTATAATTAATAGAACCAACCGGTTGATGCTTGCATTGATCTATAGAAATAACGTAATCTCTAAAGAAGAAAAAAAGCAGATATCCTCGCATAATATTTTATTAGAATTTATAGGAAAAAATTTAGGTATTTGTAATACTGCTTCTGTAAAAGAAGCTGAAGAATTCAATATATATTCTCATTTTGCTTTGAGTCTATTAGAAAAATTAACTAAACAATATAGTTCTTGGGAAAATGATGAGTTCTTTAGCACTTTTTCTATATTATGCAGTTTTTGTAAATGCCTTAAAAATTCTTCCCTTGATGAAAGGTTAAAAACTTCTTTAAAAGAGCAGATTAACTTAAAATTGTCTTTAATTGATGCAGTAGATGAAGGAATTAATAATCTATTATTTTTAAGTTTTGGAAATATACAGTTATTTAGTAATTTTAGACAAGAATATAACCAAATCAGGGACTTTGGTATAACATTACCAGCTGCTTTTAAGAAAGCAGAACAGCTAACTGGATTAGCTTTAGATTATAGTCTAAAAGTTCAAGTAATCCCACCAGAAGAAAGAAAATTGATAGAATCAAGTATTGATTTTGACCGTACACTAGAAAATTTATCTGTAAAGATTACTAATTATGTTTCTCAAGGTGATTTTAATTTAGAAGAATTAAATAAATTTCTCCTATGCTTTAGGATTTTGGCGTTTATGGGTTCGAAATACTGCACTAATAAACCTGAGTATCATGCTAAATTAGCTTATAATAATCATTTTCTTTATATTTTAAGATATGGAATGATTAATAATGTAAATTTAAATGGTTATACGGATAAAGGCGCTATAGTTAAACAAATATTAGATACTATAGTATATCCTAATATGAACAAAATTGATAATAATTCTGAAGAATCTGCCATATATAATTATATTCAATTAGAAGCAATATTACGGATGTTTGTAGAAATAATTCATTCTGG
>CAZTUN010000036.1:3278-14197 GCA_964616845.1 uncultured Rickettsiales bacterium
AGTCTACGCAGATGAGTACAGAATTATTAAAACATCTAAATAAAGAAGAATTTGAGAATAATCTTCGGTCTTATATTTTAGGAGTAAGCCAAAAAGAATTTATTTTAGGAAATAAAACATTATCTTCTCGGTTAGAATATTATCGGAATAAAATTCCAGAAACTAAGGTGCAAGAATTAGAACAAGAATTAGAAATAGAGTCAGGCAGCAATAATTTTAAAGAATTATATGATCTAATGAGATATTTAGATGAACTTGCATCTGCACCAGATAAACGGTCTTATTATACTAGGTTAATTAAGGAAAAAGAAAATTTAGGCACAATTATCTCTAGAATTAGGGATTATGTTTTAATTATAAATGACGGTTATAGAGCTCATGCTCATACTGTTGTAGTAATGGATCTTGTGGAATTAGTCATAGATAAAATTATAAAGCTAGTAAAAATATCAGAAGCAGATTTATTTCACTTATCATATCTAGCTCAACAATTAAAATTACTACATTCAGAAGTTAAAGAAAAGAAAGTTCCTGCTATTCAAGCAACTCAGCTTAGCAAAAAAGGTGATATTGATCCTTCTATTGAACAAAAATTATATGAATTATACTTAAATTTAATGATGATTAGCCCTTCTCTAAATTTGAATTTAATTGTAACTCAGATTAGAAGCTTACAGGAAAAATTAAGTGCTAAACCATTAGGTCAAAATAGTCCTACAACTACTGATCTGCAACTAGGAATATTAACAAATTACAATCCTTTCCTTGTCAATGCAGGGGAATCTTTCTTTGCAAAAGAGCAATTTTATGCTGTTGATGATAGATCGTATATGTCATCTTTTGCCATTGTTATGCAGGCAAGCATGATGCAAATATTTTCTGCTAATGATTGTATAAAAAATTATATATTGTTGCAAATAGTTAGATTCCTTGGAATATACGAAGAAGTCTCAACCGATATTCTTACAAATCATGATCATACAATTTCACCAATAGATATTAGTCACTATAGGCAAATTTGTTTTGTTATAGATCAATTAAAAAGTAAAAAGGAAAATTCTTTTATTAATCCATATTTAAAACTAATTGCACAATTACAAAATAAAATAGATAGAAATATTTTAACATCACAAGAAAGAGAAAATAGACATAAAACCTTTGACTTAGAGCAGGAAGCTAAAACAAAATATAGCTCTGATTCATTAGAAAGAATTTCTTCTATTTACGATTATATGCAATCGCAGGTAACAATTATTAAAGGGGCTGACTATTCTTCTACACAACAAATGATAGCATTTTATTGTTTATATAAAACTTTTGAAGATATATCTAATATAACAAAATCTAAATTAACATCTGCAGATGGCGATAGAGAAGCTGCCATAAAAAACTATTTAGATGCAAGAGATTTAGTCATATCAGTTATTTTATTTAGCCCAATTAAATATATCAACGAAAAAGACTTAACAATTTTTAATTCATTATCTCAGATTTTTAAAACCAATGAAATTGAAATATTTAAATTAATTGACCCTACAATAGTAATAAAACTAGCTCTGGAAGAGCAAGAGCCTAGAAAAAAGTATTTTTATTTAAGCTATCTCCAGCACAGCGATCTAACTGAACAGGCTCAAAATATTATCTTAGAATACCTAAAATCGTTATTAGAGCCACAAGACTTAGAACCAATTTTAGAAATATTAAAGTATACTGATAAGCCTCCTTTAATAAATCAAATAAAAATTATTAACGCATATTTATTTTTTAGATATGCATTAACTTATATGAACAAATACTATACTGAATACCCTTTGGGCATTTTGTACCAGCCTAAAGAGGATGCAGGGCAAAATCCTTATGCATATAATAGTGCTTCAAGAGCTTATTTAACAACAGAAGCAGCATTACAAAACTTTAGAGATGTTGTACAAGATATAATTGGAGAACCAACAGCAGATAATATTTTAGCTCATAAAAATTTATCTCTACTAACTATAAAATTTAACCTAATTAATTTATACACAAGATTAGCCAATGATAAAGCAGAACCATCTGCGATATTTCAAGATATTTGTAAGGGTTTTACAAATTATAAAGATGAAATATATATAGATGACCAACTAATAAAAGAAATTAATCAGCTTATAGAGAGCTATATTAAAGCTTATAAGGATAAAGCTGAGTATGATTATTATGATTATAAAATGAGCATATTAATAGGTCTAGCATTAACTCCTGTTTCTGCGAAAATATATTGTGCTGATCTATTTGATAATATGATGGAATTTAGAAAATGCAAAAGATCTATCCAAAGATTTGGCGAAATTTTTGATAATATATTAAAAATTTTTTATACAAGTAATTTACAATCTCCAATAGTAGATGAAGAAGTTATAATGAAGATTAGGGCACTGAGAAATGTATATAAAATATTATATAATAGTAAAGATAGTGATTTGAACTCTGCAGAAAATATCTTAACAATTAAATGTAGTCCATGTAAAGATTTAGAATCTTTTACAACCTTACTAAGTGTTATAGTTTCTAGTTCACAAGGATATATAACAAATTTTGCTTTCAAAGAAAGTTATAGCCAAGTTTTAACTAAAACTATGCAAGATTATAAGAAATTAGGAGATGATATTGAAAATACTACTCCAGAAAATAGATCTTATATTGCTGAGCTAGTAAAATATATAATTGCAGAAAATTTACTAAGAATATCGGAACAAGACACTCAAAGAATGTTAGCTTTAGTAGAAAGTAAATCTTCAAGTCAGAACCCAACTGGCAATAAGAAAAAAAAACCTAAAGCTGCTGCTGAACCAGAACAGCCTAAAGCTGCTGCTGAACCAGAACAGCCTAAAGCTGCTGCTAAACCAGAACAGCCTAAAGCTTCTGCTGAACCAAAACAGCCTAAAGCTTTTGCTGAACCAAAACAGCCTAAAGCTTCTGCTGAACCAGAACAGCCTAAAGCTTCTGCTGAACCAGAACAGCCTAAAGCTTCTGCTAAACCAGAACAGCCTAAAGCTTCTGCTAAACCAGAACAGCCTAAAGCTGCTGCTAAACCAGAACAGCCTAAAGCTGCTGCTAAACCAAAACAGCCTAAAGCTGCTGCTAAACCAAAACAGCCTAAAGCTTCTGCTGAACCAGAACAGCCTAAAGCTGATAGTACTCTAAGAGAGCCATTGAGTTATGCTGCAATAGCAGGCAGAAATAAAATATCTTAACATTGCTAGCATTTATTGCTTTGAAAAGTTATATATAGAATATATACGATTTTCAATGGTTGGATGATTATTAAAATAATAGCTATAAGGTATAGGACAAATTAAAAATATTGAAGCTATCGCAGGGTAGAATTGATATTGCTCTTCTATATATTTTGGATTTAATTTTGATAATTTGTCTAAGACAGAGACAAAAGCCATGCTCATATTATATTTTGTAGAGGCTTGTCGATCCCAAAGATAATATTTTTTTGGCATAAAAAATAATATAGTTATGGAGCTACATATTGGGAATAATATATAAGAAAGAAATTTGTATATTTTTTTTATTCTTTGTGGCTCAGTACTAGAATCAAATAATTTAGCTATATCCAATATAGCATAAACATAACTTGCCATCACAACAGAAATAGTATTGATTATACAATCACGAGTGTCTATTTGGTTTATATGATATGCTATTACTGCTTCTAATTCTTCAATACTTAAATTATCAATCATTGCTGTAGTTAGTACTATGGAAGATTTCTTTTTAGCCGTACCTACTACAAAACTATTGGCGTGGGAAGAATCTATTAAATATAATTGAGGAAAAGGAATTTTAGCAATTATACTAGTTTTTTTTATTATTTCAAAAATCTCTGGCAATATTTTTATATTAGCTGGATAGGCTTTATATAAACGCAAGATTATATTTGTAGCGTATAAACAAGTAAATAATTCTAATAATGAAGTTGATCCAAATATTATTATTGCTACATTAACTCCACCGCTTAAAAAACCAATAACAGTTAAGAAACAATTGCAAACAGCAAATAATATTAATGTATGTATAATTGCCATCATTTTAATGCTTTAATAATATCTTCACACATAGTTTTTGCATCACCAAATAACATAATAGTTTTGTCTTTATAAAATAATGGATTATCAACTCCTGCATATCCAGAAGCCATTCCTCTTTTTACAAATAAAACTTTTCTAGCTTTTTCAACATCTAAAACTGGCATTCCATAGATTGGCGAGTTTTTATCGCTATTAGCAGCTGGATTTGTAATATCATTTGCACCAATCACAAAAGCCACATCTGTTTCATCAAACTCGCGATTAATTTCATCTAATTCAAAAACCTGTTCGTAAGGAACATTTGCTTCGGCAAGCAATACGTTCATATGACCTGGCATTCTACCTGCAACAGGATGAATTGCGTAACGTATTTTAACTCCTTTATTTTCAAGTAGAGTAACCATTTCTTTTAAAGCATGTTGCGCTCCAGATACTGCCATGCCATAGCCTGGCACTATTATAACTGTTTCCGCATTTTGCATTATAAAGGCTGCATCAGCACTATTGCCTTTATTTGTAGGTTGAAGCTGTTCAACATCATTATCATTTACAAATGTTTCACTAGAATTATTAATTCCTGCGAATATAACATTCATAATGGAGCGATTCATCGCTTTACACATGACATAGCTCAATATGGCTCCGCTTGCTCCAACTAAAGCCCCAGTTATTATTAATAAAGTATTGTTTAAAGTAAAGCCAATCCCAACGGCTGCCCAACCAGAATATGAATTTAGAATCGAAATAACTACAGGCATATCAGCACCACCTATAGGAATAATTATTAATATGCCTATAATTGTAGCAATAGCTACCATTATCCAAAAACTAATTGGATTTAAGGTAATAACTAAATCAACCAAAAAATATATCATGGTGATTAATAGGGATAAAGTTATAATATTACGCCCCATAATTAATATTGCCTTACTTCTTAATATTCCCTGTAATTTTAAGAAAGCAATTATTGAAGCAGAAAAAGTTATAGCTCCAATTATAGCACCAATAGCAGATTCAATACTACTAGCTGTTTTTAATTTTCCAGCTACTTCCAAACCAAAACCTGATGGCGAATATAATATACTTGCTGCAATAAGTACTGCAGCTGCTCCAACTAAAGAGTGGAAAGCAGCAACTAATTGTGGCATGGCGGTCATTTTTATTTTTAGAGCAATAACCGCTCCGATGACTCCTCCTATTGCTACAGCACAAAAAATATTTAATAGATTAGAAAAATGCTGAGTATATAAAGTAGTAGCAATAGCGATTATCATTCCAACTATACCAAAAATACTTCCTGTTCTTGCCGAAGAAGGTGATGATAACCCCTTTATAGCCAAAATAAATAATACAGATGCAAATAAGTAAAGTAATGAAACACTATTGCTACTAATATGAGTCATTATTTTTTTCCTTTCTTGCTAAACATATGCAACATTCTAATAGTTACAATAAAACCACCAAAAATATTTATAGATGCTATCATAACTGCAAATAAACCAAGATTTTGTGCTAGAGAAGCAGTAGAGGCGGCGATTAATGCACCTATAATTACAATACTTGATATTGCATTAGTTATGGACATTAGGGGGGTATGTAGAGCAGGGGTAACTTTCCATACTACAAAATAACCTATAAAGCATGCCATAATAAATACAGTAAAAGAAAAAATAAAAGGATCGACTCCATTAACTAAAGTAACTTTTTCAACGCAATTTAAATTAAGAATATTTTCGCTTAACGAAATTGCTTTATTAGAGATACTTGCAGCAATATCGGCTAGTTTTGCTGCACTATCTGCTACTTGATTTATGTCTGTCATGCATTAAACTCTAGTTTGTAGTTAGGATGAATAATTTTTCCATTATGACTAAGCATAGTTTTTTGTATTATTTCATCTTCGACGTTAATACGAATGCGATTTAGTTTTGTACTGACAAATAATTTTGTGAAATTTAATAAATTATTACTATATAGGCGAGAAGCTTCTTGAGAAAGTCTACTAGGGAAGTTGTCGTATCCAATAATGGTTGTGCCATATTTTTTAACGATTTGATTACGTTCGCTAATTTGACAATTACCTCCATTTACTGTTGCCAAATCAACAATAATAGAACCATTTGGCATGTTTTTAACCATTTCTTCTGTAATTAATATTGGTGCTTTCTTACCTGGAATTAAAGCTGTACATATTACTATATCTTGTTTAGTTAAAGTATCGGCAATCAATCGTGATTGCTTTTCTTTGTATTTTTCTGACATTTCTTTGGCATATACTAAGTTATGTTCTTGCTTTTCAGATTCAACCTCAATAAACTTTGCACCTAAGCTTTGTACCTGTTCTTTTACTTCGGCTCTTACATCAAAAGCGCAAACAATAGCTCCTAATCTTTTTGCTGTTGCAATAGCCTGTAAACCTGCAACTCCAGCTCCTAAGACCATAACTCTAGCAGGTTTTATAGAACCTGCTGCAGTTGTCATCATTGGTACGACTCTACCATAATGTGCTACAGCATCAATTACTGCCTTATATCCAGACAGGTTACTTTGAGAAGATAGAACATCCATACTTTGTGTACGAGATATTCTAGGCAAAAATTCTAAAGCAAAAGCACTGATTTTTTGTTCAGCATAAATTGGTAACAATGATTTTATTTCATCATTGGCAAGCATGCCTATAAGCAATGTATTATTTCTAATTTCACGTAATTGCGCCTCTGTAGGAGGAGTCACTTTTAAGATAATATCACATGAACGCAAAATTTTACTGGCTATATCAACTATTTGCGCTCCAGATTTGATATACATATTATCGCTAAAACCAGAGGCTAGACCAGCATTTGTTTCAACCCATACCTCTAAACCTAATTCTGTATACCCAATAACACTGTCAGGAGATATGGCAACTCTAAATTCATTAGGATAGGTTTCTTTAATAACTCCAATTCTCATTTTTTAGTATCTCCTACTTGAAAAAACTACAATAAAGGCTATTAGATTGACATTTCTTATCAACTTTAAAAGAAATGAAAAATATTGGAAGCATAACCTTACTTCAAGATTATTAAAGTACCACTAAACTATATTTTAGAAGGTAATTATGTGCAACTAATTTTTATTTTAGAGTTATAATTTTAGTTAGTATGTTTTTAACGCTGACTATAGATTGCTCGCTATTTGTAACACTGTGATTTACAACAAGCTTATTATCTCCACGTAATTTTACGGTAGTAGGATTCTTGTGAATATACTCAATTAAATTGTCAGGATTAGTAAAATTATCTTTATAAAAACTCAATACTACTCCTTTAGGACCAACATCAATTTTATCAATACCTGCACTAATAGCCATTAATTTTATTTTCATTATCTCAAGTAGATTATTTACCTCAATAGGTAGTTTGCCAAAGCGATCGATCATCTCAATGGCTATTTCTTCAAGTTTTTGCTCAGTTTTTTGTGCAGCTATCCTACGATATAAACCTAGCCGCAACTCAATATCTAAGACATATTCTTCTGGAATAAAAACAGGAATATTTAAATTTATATGCGCAACATAGTTATCATCTAATATATTCTTATCACTTGTCTTAGTGTTATTAATAGCCTCTTCTAACATTTCTTGATAAAGCTCAATGCCTACTTCTTTAACATGACCACTTTGCTCATCACCAAGTAAATTGCCAAAGCCTCTTAAATCCATATCATGACTTGCAAGACTAAAACCAGCTCCTAAAGAATCTAAACTTTGCATAATTTCTAGTCTTTTTAATGCCATTTTAGATAATTGCTTATGAGCATCAGTAGTAAAATAAGCATATCCTCTAATTTTGCTACGACCAACTCTACCACGCATTTGATATAATTGCGCTAAACCAAATTTGTCCGCTTTGTGTATAATAATTGTATTAGCAGTAGGCAAATCTAATCCAGATCCGATTATATTGGTTGAAATTAGTACATCATATTTGCCATCGTAAAATTTATTCATAGTATCATCAAGTATTGTTGGCATCATTTGACCATGAGCTTTTATGAGACTAACTTCTGGAACTATCTTGCTTAAATGTTCAAACATTTTATCAAGATCTTTTATTCTAGGTAATACCATAAAAGTTTTACCTCCACGATAATGCTCTCTTAGTATTGCATTGCGTATTACAACATCATCAAATGGCATTATATAGCTACGTACAGCAAGACGATCTATTGGGGGAGTGGTAATTAGACTTAAATCTTTTATGCCACTTAGAGACATTTGCAATGTACGAGGTATTGGAGTAGCAGATAGTGAGAGAACATGTATCTCAGACTGAAGCTCTTTTAAGCGTTCTTTTTGCGTCACTCCAAATAATTGCTCCTCATCAACGATAAGAAGACCAAGATTTTTAAATTTTATTGATTTTGCTAACAAAGCATGTGTTCCAACTACAATATCAATAGTTCCATCTTCAAGGCCTTTACGAACTTTTTTTGCTTCGTTGCTTGGAGTAAGTCTAGATAAACCAGCTACGTTAAAAGGAAAACCTGCAAATCTTTCTTTAAAAGTTTTTAAGTGTTGCCTAGCAAGTAAGGTAGTAGGTGCTATAATTGCAACTTGCTTTTGTAGTTTTGCTCCAGCAGCAATAAACGCAGCGCGAAGAGCTACTTCAGTTTTACCAAAGCCAACATCTCCGCAAACTAACCGATCCATTGCCCTACCTGACAATAAATCTTGAGTTATTTCATTAATAACCCTTAATTGGTCTTCGGTTTCAACGTAAGGAAAACCAGCACAGAATTCATCATACATACCGCTTATAGCTTCCATTACTGGAGCTATCTTTAACTTTCTCTCTGCGGCAATTTTTATTAAATTATAAGCAATATCACAAATTCTTTTCTTTAACTTAGCTTTACGTTCTTGCCAAGCTGTGCCACCTAACTTATCTAATTTTATTGCATCATCTTCAGTCCCATATCGCGAAATAGCATCAATATTTTCTACAGGAAGATAAAACTTGTCTCCACCATGATAAATTATTCTTAAGCAATCATGTTTTTGTCCAAGAATATTTAAAGTTTCCAATGCCTCAAAGCGACCTATACCATGTTCTTTATGAACTATAAGCTCCCCTTCATTAAGATGCGATGCTTCAATAAAAAAACGTTCAGTCTTTTTATTTAGTTGCCTTTTAGTGTTTATCCTTTCGCCAAGTATATCTTGTTCGCTAACTATTAGTATATTTTTACCAATAAAACCTTGTTCTAATTCAAGAATAATTAAGCCAATGGTCTTTCCTTTGACACTACTAAATTCATTCCAATTATCAATATACATGGTATGGAATTCATGTTCTTTTAAGATAGTATCCAATCTATCTCTTGAACCATTAGAAAAACAGGCTATAAAACATTTAAGTCCAGTATTTGAATTTTCTTTTCTCAATAGAGATCTTTTTTCTTCAATGTAAGATTTTAAATACTCAAATACATTAATATTTTTAGTTTTTGACTGACTTAATATTGAATTAGTTGCACGATAATGGAATAATAAATTATCTACATCGCCATCGTTAGGACAAGTTTCATCATTAGCAAATATAGAAAAATTTAATTGTTTGTGATTAGTTAGTAATTTGCTCCATTCATTTTCATGTATAATATACATACTGTCTGGCGGTATAGGACGATAAGTACAATTTTTATCATTTTGCAAGTTAATCAATCTTGCTTGATAATAATCTTTTACTGTTTCAATTCTTTCTATCCTTGCTTGATTTGCTAAATAATCAAAACAAACCACGAAGTTTTTCAAGTAATCAAACAATGTTTTAGTTTTTTCATAAAATAAAGGTAGCCAATGTTCCATTCCAGGATAATGACGACCATCTGAAATTGCCTCATAGAGAGGATCATTATTTGCCAAGACATTAAATCTATCACGATAGTTATTTCTAAATAAGGCAATAGTATCTTTATTTAGAATAATTTCTGAAGTAGGAACAATTAATAAATGTTTTACAGAATCACTACTTATCTGGGTAAGGGGATCAAATATCCTTATATTATCAACTTCATCGCCAAAGAAATCAATCCTGTAGCCATTAGCAATTCCTGCAGGAATAATATCTAAAATAGAACCTCTTACTGAAAATTCTCCTGCATCATTTGCTGTAGCAGAACGTAAATATCCAGCATTAATAAGATTATTAACAAAATTATCCCTGCTAAGATTTTGTCCAACTTTTATATCAATTGTATTATTAATAATAATTTCTAAATTAGGTATTTTTTGTAAACACGAGTTTATAGTAGTTATTACTATTGAATTTTTAAAAGAGTTTTTTTGAGTCATTAAAGCTAATTTATATAATGACCTTACTCTATTACTGCTATTTTGTGGAGAAGGCGAGATACGATCGTAAGGTAGACAATCCCAAGCCGGAATAGTAATTATATCAGTATGTGGACTAAAAAAACTGATTTGTTTGCTTAATAAATCCATTCTTTTTTCATCTCGAGCAATTATAACCAATGGAGATGAATTATTTGAGGTAATAAACTTAGCTATTTCATATGCATCAGAACCATGAGACAGTCCATAAAAATTATTTATAGATTTTTGTATAGTTAATTCTATCGCTTGTTTCACAAAATTACTCTTGAACTAATATATTTCTAGGAAGTTAAATTATAAGTAATAGATGCTTAAAAATTTTTATGATTCTTAATTTTTAATATTAAAGGATGATTATAAATACTTGGCAGTTCTTTTCTTCCAATTAACCAATCATAAATTTCTAAATCATATTGAACATGTAGATCAGCTAGATCTATATGAAAAGAAAGATATTAAAACTT
>CAZTUN010000037.1:0-14104 GCA_964616845.1 uncultured Rickettsiales bacterium
CTATTATTGTGCTAAGGCACTTTTTATATCTTTATAACAGCAAACAGAATTAAGTGCAGAGTTATAAGATAATTTCAAAGAAATTTGCCTAGAAATATCTGTATTAGGACAAACTAATCTTACCGTTTTGCCTTCTTTTGATAAATTAAGAATAAATTCTTTCAGAGCAACAAGCCCAGTCATATCTATTAAAGGAACATCGGAAAGGTCAATAATAAATTTTTCTATATAATCATGAGCAAATTTATATTTATCTAGAGTTCGTTCAACGCTAGCAAAAAATAAAGGACCTTTAATTTTATATAAGAAAATTCCGTCGGGAAGAGGAAAGTTTTTTTCAGAAGTATTATTATCAATGCCAATCTGTGAATTGCTAAGCAAAGTTAATCTATGAATAATTAAAAAAGTAGCACATAATATTCCTACAAACACTCCAGCAACCATGTCAATAAGTACGGTAAGCATAAAGCAAGTAACTAAAACAAAAATATCACTTTTATGAGCCACCTTAAGGGTTGTAACAAATTGCTTTATATGGGACATATGGTACGCAGTATATATTAATAAAGCCGCCAAACAAGCTAGAGGTATTTCTTTTAAGTATTGAGCAAAAAACATTATATAAATCAATATAAAAACGGCATGTAAGATTGATGAGATAGGAGTTCTTCCTCCATTATGAATATTTAGAGAAGTTCTAGCTATTGCTCCAGTTGCTGCAAAACCAGACGCAAAACCAGAAAATACATTAGCAAAACCAATGCCAATTAGTTCTGAATTAGGATTATGTTTAGTTCCAGCAAGACTATCTGCTACAGTTGCGGATAACAAAGATTCTAAAGCAGCTAATATTGCTATAGTAAGACTAGGTAAAACAAGATGATGTATTTCAGTAAAATTAGGAAAAGAGAATAAGTCGTTATTATTTAAATTAGGAACATTTATTTTTGGAGGATAATTAGGAATCCCTTGTATTGTTAGCCCATGATCTAAATAATAAAAATGAGTTCCAATTGTTTCGATAATAAAATTATGTTGCTTAAGTAAAAAGGAAACTACTATTCCAGCACTAAGACCAATAAGTCCGCTAGGGATTAATCTAGTTATTTTACTTGCAATAATTGTTACAACAATAGTTGTAAGACCAATATATAAAGATGCAATATTTAGCTTTGGTAAGGCGGTAATAATAATTATAAGCTTATTTAAAAAAGATCCTTGCAAGTTAGTTAAATTAAGACCTAAAAAATCATTAAGAGAAAGTATAGCAAGTACAACCGCAATTCCCGTTGTAAAACCTGTGGTAACGGTATAAGGAATGTATTTAATTAGGCGACCTAATCTTAAAACACCTAAGATAATAAGTATTATTCCTGCAAAAATAGAAGCCCAAATTATTCCGCGAAGCCCAAATTCTGATACTATAGGAGCAAGGATTACAACAAAGGCAGCAGTAGGCCCGCTAACTTGAGTTTGTGAGCCACCTAAAAGCGGAGCAATTAAGCCAGCAATAATAGCAGTATAAATTCCATGTTCTGGAGGAAGTCCTACTGCAATAGCAAGAGCCATAGAAAGTGGTAGTGCAATAGTTGAAACTACGAAAGCGGCAAAAAGGTCATTTTTAAACTGGACAATAGTATAAGTTCGAAGAGTTTCTCGAAAAGCCGTTGCAATAGGAAAAAGTGATTTCATACAAATACTATAATTTTTCTATATTTTCATATAAGGAAGAGCGTATTATTTCTTCGCAATGAAGAGCAAGATCTTTGCGAGAAGCAAAGTCTTTTAAGTAAACTTGGGGCAAGAATGTTAACTGCACGATACATGTATGTGTTTTTAGCATTTTCCATATATGAGGAAGTAATTTTTCATCACCAAACCAAGCAACAGGAGAATTTACGCCTAAAGCTAATTTAGTGTTATTATATTGGCTATAAACAATTGAAACTGGTTGTACAGCAATATCTTTAGCACTAGGTTCTTCACTTAAGAATGAGAATGCGCCACTTTTAAAACGATAAACTTCCGAACCATTGTTAGTTGTTCCTTCTGGATAAATTACTATATTTCGACCATTATTAAGGGCTTTTGTAACTTTTTGGTTTTGTTCAGGAAGGGTTCTAATGTTTGTTCTATTAATATAAATAGGCAAACTAACATTTACCATTTGTCCAATTATAGGCCATTTCTTAATATTACTTTTGGGAGTAAAGTGAGCAGGTATTGCGCTTGCAATAACCATGACATCCATATAGGAACAGTGATTAGATACGACTAATATGCCTAAATTCTTTGGAATATTCCCGTTAATCTCTATTCTAAAGTTAAAAAGCCATAAAACAAATTTATACCAATTTCCTAGAATTATAGAATGAAATTTATAAGGTAATATTACATTAGTAATGCTAGAAATAAAAACGGTTAAGAAAGTATGAATAATTAAAAGTATAAGTCGGATAATAGCTATCAGATTTCTCATGTTAGACATCGTAAAATAAAAATTGCGTAAATATAATATAAAAATTATATTATATAAATATGATAGCAGGTAATATTTCTATATTCAATTAGGAGTAAGAAAATCGATGTAGCGTTTGGCTATGTCAGTTTTTTTTACTATCGTACATACATCTGTTGTATTTACATTATGATCAATCACTGCGCCACTACCTACTTTACCACCTAAACGCAAATATCCTTTTATTAGAGGAGGTAGTGATGCAAAAGCTCTTTTTTCATTAATTAATTCTTTATCAATAATTTTAAAGTTAGCCTTTACTTCCTCTAAAGGAGTAGGGCGTAAATTTTCATCTATTAAATGATAATGGTGGAGGTAAGATAAATGCATAGCATGTTTTTCTGCTACGTCTCCAGCAAAACTTGCGCAACCAAAAAGTAAATCTATATCATGTTTTTCTAAGTAAAGGGCAATACAACCCCAAAGGAATTTTATAACCCCACCTTTACGATACTCAGAGTCAACACAAGAGCGACCAACCTCTACGATTTTACCAGGGAAATTATTAATTAATTTATGGAGATCAAACTCTGTTTCTGTATAAAAACGACCAATCTTTTTCATAAATTCTGGACGAAGAAAACGATAAGTTCCTATAGGTCTGGCTGTATTAAACGAATTATCATAAACAATCATATGATCGCACAAAGCATCATACTCATCGCTATCGAGATGCAATTTATGATTAGAATTAGTATCTCGTCCAGACATTTCGTTAAAGAAAACTTTATAACGTAGCTCTTGAGCCTTTAATATATGCTTAGGATCACGGGTTATATATAAGGAGAAATCACCTTGTTTTAGAAATAAATCATCTTCAGGCATCAATTGAATCCTTATAAATAAACATATCTTTTTAATTATCTATAATTTAGCAAAGTTAAGTACTATAACAGAAAGGTCAAATATAGTCAAAGTGCTTCCTTGCAAAATAATTGCTGATCCTGCCGCACACCTTAAATATTGTCAAGCTTTATGCTAAAAATATTTTAGTGTGGAGTATATGCTTAGGGTTGCAACTAATTAGTTACAGTACAAGCCAAATAAGTAATTAATAATTGATAGAAATATTGCATTAAAGTAACCTAAAAATACTAGTTAGTGAATTAGCGGAGTGGATTATAGTAAAGAAAAATAAATATAGTTTTGCTTTTAGTATTACCGAAGTAGCCATAGCTCTTGCGGCAATTGCCACTATTGTTGTTCTTTCAACGGGAGGAATACAGCTTTTAAAAGGAGCTAAAGCTAATTCTGCCCTCAGAGAGATCAAGTCTATTTCGCTAGCAATTGATAAATTTGAAAACAAATATAAGGCTCTTCCTGGAGATATTGCTTATGCCAAGGCTCTTTCTCCTTTAAATTCCGATGCAGATAATGGAAATGGAAATGGTAGGGTAGAACAAAAAGAAGCATTATTATTTTGGAAGCATCTTAGTCAATCAGGTTATATAGATGGCAGTTATGATGGATTAAGCGGAAATGTTATTGGACGTGGTATACCTAGTGGTCCTTTTGAGGGAAGTGGTTATTATGTGTATGATAATAAACTAGATTCTTCATTAGACAAAGATGCGTTGGTTATAGAATTGGGAGGGATTAGCAAGAACAGCCAAACAATTTCTATTATGACCCCAAAAGAAGCTTATGCAATCGACAGTGCTATAGATGATGGTAAGCCAAATAGTGGAGTTGTTAGAACAGATAATGGAGATGGTCAAGCTTGTATAGCCAATGGAGAATATAATCTATCAAATACTAATCTTGCCTGCGTGGTAAGATTTATTATTAGAAATAATAACTCTGGAGGAAATTTAAATACGTCTGGATATTGTACAAAGATAGGTGACATAAGAGAGAGTCCAGACCCCAAGAAAAGATGTCCTGTTGGTTATCAAGGAAGAATAATGGAATCGTGCTTGGTTAATCTATCAACAGGATCGGGTCTTTGGACCGTATCAAAGAAGTTATGCAATCCAGTCAAATGCGAAGGAAATAAAAATTATGGAGAACGAAGAGTAGTTGGTTGTAGCAATGGTCAGGTTGGTAAAGGGATAGTAGAGGAATGCTCTCAATATGGAAATTGGCAAGAAATTACAGCACTTGCCGACTGTACAACACCAACAGGAAAAGATGGTGGAGTAACTTGTGATTTATTAAATAGCGTTAGAGGAGTACAAGCTTGTAGTTGGAATCGAGGAGGAAAAGTTCTTCAAAGCTGTAAAACAGCAACAGATAGTTTAACATATTGGACAACAGATACTAATGGAGATAGTTGTAGTTTAATTAAGTGCGATAGTTCTAATGTAGGAATGGTTAGAGCCGCATCTACTTCTAGATGCGGAAATAATTACTTAGGAGTAGATGGTGAGTCTGGTAAATTTGCTGTAAGCGAAGCTTGTGTTATGGACGGAACGTGGCAAGTTGTTAGTAATGAATGCGCTCCACAATATGGCGCATGTAATTTATCTGTTGATAGCACAAGGGATATAGGCTGTCCTCCAGGGGAGACAGGAACTAATACACAAATTTGTTCTGGAACAGCAGGAAATAGCTATTGGATTTCTGGGAGTAATAATTGTAAAAAAGTCACTTGTTCTGGACAACCAGTTGGTTCTGTTAGGTTGATGACGGGAGTTAAATGCACCTCTGGAGTAGGAATGATGCTAGAAGTATGTCATGATGACGGCAATTGGGTCAGTACTACGAATAACTGTACCCCATTAGTATGCTCTGGAGCTGGAAATGCTGACGGCAATGCAGTTTGGCCAAATAGCAATGCAGGTACTAGTGGAGTTAGCGCAAAAGAATGTGCCATATTATATAGAACCGCTACATATCCCAATGGAACACTTCCAACTAGAAATTGCTCTGCCAATGCAATATGGGGAGACACTAGCAATGATTGTGTAAGAATACAATGTTCTCCAGAAGTTTCAGATAATGCTAGATTTCCTGCTACTGGAAATGCAAAAATAAATAGTGGGCCAGACGATATAACAGGACAATGCTTATTTGGTTATACTAACTCAACATCAGGAGCTCCAACTAAACAATGTTCTCCTGATGGAGCAATGAATTCAGTAGGAGATGGAACATGGTCAAATTTAAAAAACCCTTGCGTTGAGACTACGTTTAGCGGCCCACCAACAAGAAATCTTTCTTTATGGTTTGATGCTGCCGAAGCAACTTCATTAGTTTCCAATGATGACTGTAATAGTGGAGGACAAGATGTACTAGCTACTTCTGGTGAACAAGTTGCATGTTGGTATGATAAAAGTAATAATCGCTTAAAATTATATACGCAACCAACTATTGCTAATAAGCCAATATTAAGAGAAAATTTTTTAAATGGCTTGCCAGTTTTGCAATTTGATGGTTCTATGGCAATGAGTCTTACGCCAATTGCTGCCTTACTTAGTCCAGATCATTATTCAGAAGCGGCAATAGTTCTTAAAGAAGATAGCAATGTTTCTACCCCAAGAGTGTTTTATTCTCAGACAGATAATACTGGTAGTGGCTATATATATGGTATACAAAACGGTTCAGTGTTTTATAATTTTCCAGGATTTTCTGGTGCAACTAGAACTGTAACAGATCCAGGTAAGTTTTATGTATATACATTACAAACTCAAGACATGCCCGAGGTTAATAGTGGAGCTGAGGATTCGCAATTTAATGAGAGCGTTTATATAAATGGATCTTTGATAGAAGATATTAGCAAGTCTTATGTTGGGTTTGCTAGAGATCCTTATAATTATTCTGATATAACTGTGGGGGGAATATTAAATCCAAATGGTTCGTTCTTTGTTGGTGAAATAGCAGAAATTATTGCCTATAACGCTCAATTAACTTCTGGAGAAATAAATCAGCTTAATAGTTATTTACTTAATAAGTGGGGAATAAGTACTGTAAAAACTCCTCCAGGGTCTGTGACCAAAGGATTAAATTTTTGGTTAGATGCTCAAGATAGTGATACTCTACATCCAGATACTAGCTGCTCGCAAACAATAAGAAATGCAGATAGCATAGGATGTTGGCAAGATAAAGCTGTTAATAAACATTTTGCAACTATCGATACAGGAGCCCCACCTCCTATTTACCAACAATCTGGAGCGATAAATAGTAGGCCATCTATCTATACGCATCTTGGTTCTGGTTACGGATATTTAAAGTCAATTAACTTAAATGGGGTCGACGAAACTGATTTTGCAATATCATTAGTTTATAATCCAGATTCTTTCCAAGTTAACTATATACCAGTTCTTCTGGGGCAAGCAACTAGTGCAGCTAATGTTTTTAGATACGGAGTAGGTAACTCAAATGTTGGGAATGTTTTTATAGGTAGTGCGAATATTACCTCTGGGTCAATTTCAATACAAGGTTTGGCGACTGGTTCTACAGTTGTTTCTCCCGGAACTAATAACATAATAACTGCTATTGCAGGCGGAGGTACCACGCCAGTATATAATATATACAATAATGGAGCATTGTGGGCATCGTCTTCTTCAAGTCCTGAATATAGTACATATGGCGGAACAGATAGTCAGCTCTATATAGCAGGTGCTGGAAGTGGTAAGTATTTTGATGGATCTGTTGGTGAAATATTGCTTTATAACAGAGGAATAACAAATTCAGAAAGATTAAGCATAGAAGCTGATCTTGCTGCTAAATGGGGAATTGGAGTTCTAAGTTGTGCAACAGATTCTTCTCTTACGATAAAATCTGGGCTTACTGTATGGTATGATGCAACAGATGTAGATTGTGATGGTAATTCAAGTAACGAGCCAGCTACAGGAGATAAAGTTGCGGTATGGAGAGATAAGAGTACAAGCAACCACGACGCATCAGTTTCTGATGTAACCTACGCTCCCTCATATTATAAAACCAGTGCCATAAATAATATGCCAGCTTTAAGTTTTTCTTCTGGACAATATTCATCTACTGCGGCTATGACCTTGGCAGGAAATAACAGTATAATCATGATTTTAGATTCTACCTCAACCCAATCAGCTAATTTATGGGCATCATCTACAGATAGTCAAAATATTAAATTATTATATCAAGGTGTTAATATAATAGGTCAAATAGGGGGTGGCTCTGCATCATCTAGTGCTTATTACAGTAATACTCCAGCCATATTAAGCTATATTTATAGTGAGGGCAGTTCATCTAAAATATATATTAATGGTCATCAAGGCACAGCAGGATCCTCTCCATATCCAAATATAGATACAAATTCAGTATCTTATAATATAGCTAGTTCAAGCGGAGGGTCTTCTTCATATAGTGGGTTAATAGGAGAGGTTTTGGTTTATAACCAAGCTTTATCTGAAGAAGATAGAATAACTGTTGAATCATACTTAAGTAACAAATGGGGAATAGCGGTTAATGAGTGTGTTACCGATAATTCGCTGCCTTATAAAACTAACTTATCTATATGGCTTGATGCAAATGATGTTGATTGTCAAGGAAATGAATCTCATAACTATAGCAATAGCGCAACTATTACGACTTGGGCAGATAAGAAAAATATAGGCGGAGAAAATTTTTACAATGCTACAGCTCCAAGCGGTAGAGAGCCATATATGATGTTTGACATAAGTAATTCGAAAGCTGCTTTAATGTTTGCCTCGAATGTAAATGGACAAAGCTATATGACAACGCCTAGTTTTTCAATGGGTAATGCAAATAGTTTATTTATTACGTTTGAAATGTTGAGTGGAGGAAATCAGGATATATTTGGTGCATCAGTAACCTTAGGCGAACAAATATATACTAGAATATCTATAACTCCTAATTCAGTTTTTTCTCAACTATCTGATGGAATAAATGATCATGGAACATCAACAAAAACAGCTATAGTTCAAGATGGTAAGTTTCATGTAATAAGTAACATATATTCTTATGCGAATGCTGCTTATAATCTTTATATAGATGCAAGCCAAGGAAGTTTCAGTTCTGGTGTCGAGGTTGGGGTAATTAATAAAACAGATAATAATGTAAGAATGATAGGATTAGATAGTTCTGGAAATAGACCATTTCATGGTTATATAGGAGAGATCATTGCATATAATGAACAATTATCCGATGGAAATCGTAGATTAGTTGAAAATTATTTAGCAAATAAATGGGGGGCTACTCTTGCATGCGTAAGTGATACATTCTCTGGGAATCCATCTGCTTCTTTAGTTTTATGGTATGATGCAACAGATGTTTACTGTGATAAACTTTCAAGCAGTCAGCCTAGCAATGGAAGTTCTATAGTTACATGGAGAGATAAAAGTGGTTCGCATCAAGAATTATTAAATAGTGCTCAAGTAGTAAAATATAGTACAGGATCATTTAATAGTAACCCTGCTATCGAATTTACTGCCTCAAGTCTTTCTACAACCGCTTATAATACAATATCAAATAATTATTCCCTATATATGGTCGCATCGGTTAGTGATTTAACTTCAAGTAAAGGACTGTTTAATATTGCCTCTAGTACAGGACTTAACATAATTTTTTATAATAATAATACAGGAATCAGAAGCAGTGTAGGAGGAATTAATTTAGATAATCCTGCATCTATGATTGTAAATACTCCATATATAATTGAATATTCAACAGATGGAACAAATATGTACAGTAAAGTAATAGGAAATAATAACGTTTCATCTGTACAAATGACAATGCCAAGCGGAGGATTTACAAATTATCTTCTTTATTATGGAAATGTTATGACTATAGGAAGCATTAGTGGTTCTGGAGATTTTACTGGCAAGATAGCTGAAGTTATAGGATATGATAAATTTGTTACGGGATCAGAACAAAGCGCAATAGAAAGTTACTTAGAAGCAAAATGGGGAGTTACGGCTAACTAAATAAATTCATATATTTTACGAGTTCTTACGAAGATTAGCAAAAAAACTTTCTAGCAAGTCCTTGCATTCTAATTCCATTATGCCACCAATAACTTCTGGCTTATGATGAATAGATGGTGACTTATACAAGCAAGGTCCGTGTTCAACGCCACCACTTTTTATATCGTATGCTCCAAAATAAAGTCTCCTGATTCTGGCAAGACTTATAGCAGCTGCGCACATTGGACATGGTTCTAACGTAACATAAATATCACAATGACTTAGATATTTATCATGTTCTTTTTTTAAAGCTTTATTTAGAGCTATAATCTCTGCGTGACATAGAGGGTTGGCCAAAGACTCAACAGTATTATGTGCCTTAGCTAATATTTTACCTGTACGGTTATCCACTATAACGCAGCCAACAGGAACTTCGTCGTTGGCAAAAGCTTTTTGTGCTAAAATATATGCTTGCTTCATAATATCATCTTATATAATATAAAGTTAGTTTAATAGGTAGTTAAAGCAGTATTTTTATGGGCAGTTCTATAAAGCATTTCCTTATAATAGGAATTGCAGTTATTTTTGCGGTAACTTTTTTGGTTAGTAATTACCTAACAAATTATATTGTTAACTCTACCATAAAAGATAGCATAGCTTCAATACACAAGGAAGTTGCAGATAGCTATACCAAAAGGATTTGGTGCAGATTTTTACCTGCTTTATCTGAAATAAAAGATCAGGATATTGCCATATGGCAAAATAATGATGCATTTACAAAATTTAGTCTTTTATCTGAAACAGTTTTAAAAACATCTGGAATAACTAGGATATCTATTTCTAATTCCAAGGGGAATGAATTTTTTGCCACAAATAAAGCTAATGTAGTTTATTCATCTAAAGATCCAAGTGCAATTAAAGATTTAAGTAAAGGGGTGTTTTTGCCATCAGTTGCATTTTATCATGAATCTGACTTACTTGGAAAAGACGATTATATATATACAAAACTTCCCCTAGATAATTCTGAATGTAAAGATGTAAATCAAACTAATGCTTTGACAGCAAATATTGAACTTATGAGCGATATTACTGCTGCAACTAAGCCTATATTTTGGATGAAAATATATATAATAATAGCAGTTATATTAGTATTTTCGTTTTTCTATATAGGCTTTTATCTTTCATCACAGAAAACGGAAAGAATAATTAATAAGCAGCATGAAGAAAAGTTGAATTTAGAAAAAGCTAAGTCTCAGGCAGAAAGTCAGAATCAAGAAAAATCTATGTTCTTAGCTAATGTTAGCCATGAACTGAGAACCCCCCTTAATGCAATAATAGGTTTTTCTGAAATTATAAAAGATGAAGTTATGGGACCTGTTGGGCATCAGCAATATCGTGAGTATATAAATGATATTAACTCATCTGGAGTTCATTTGCTTAGTTTAATAAACGATATATTAGACTACTCTAAGGCAGAAGCAAGAAAACTTGAACTTGAGGCTGTCGATGTTGACTTGGCTAAAACTGCCCATAACTGTATGAGGTTAGTGCAGCCTCGTGCCGATGCAGCTAAAGTAAACTTAGTTGAAAATATTCCGGCTCGACCAGTAGTACTCAGTGCAGATCCAAAGAGAATGAAACAAATTATTCTCAATTTATTATCAAATTCGGTAAAATTTACCCCAGAGAATGGCAAAGTTACTCTGTCTTTAAGGGAAGATATACTAGAAGAAAGTATAGTTCTAACCGTTGAAGATACAGGAATTGGTATAGCTCCAAAGGATATATCTAAGGCTATGGCTCCGTTTGGTCAGATTGATAGTTCATTAAGTAGAAAGCATGATGGGACTGGTCTTGGTCTGCCATTAACCAAGAAATTGACCGATATAATGGGTGGTAAATTTGACATAAAAAGTGAGGTTGGCGTTGGAACTGTCATAACTCTATCATTTCCAATGAAAAAGACAAAACCAAAAGAAGATAAAAAAGGCTTCTAAAAACAAACTAATAGCCTATAATAGGCTATAGCAGCCTATGGGCTTTAAATGTTATATTTTCAAAAGGCTCTATTATGGATAAGAGAATAACAATACTAGACATAAAAGCTAAAAAAGCTACTTCTCCAATTGTTTGTCTTACAGCTTATACATCATCTATAGCTAAGATAATTGATCCATATTGCGATATTGTTCTTGTTGGAGATTCTTTAGGAATGGTAATTTATGGTATGGAAAGCACACTTCCTGTAACTATGGATATGATGATTAATCATGGTAGGGCAGTAGTAGCAAGTACTAGTAAAGCTTTTGTAGTTATAGATATGCCATTTGCAAGCTATCAATCAGATTCTGCAACTGCATTTAATAATGCAGCCTTAATTATGAAGAATACTAACTGCCAAGCGGTTAAATTAGAAGGAGGAGTAGAAATTGCAGATACCATAGCTCATTTAACAAGATCTGGAATTCCAGTTATGGCTCATGTTGGATTAAAGCCTCAGAGTGTAAATATATATGGTAATTATATGCCTAGAGGGCAAACAAAAGAAGAGCAAAAAAATATACTCAATGATGCAAAAATTGTAGAGGAAGCTGGAGCATTTGCGGTTGTAGTTGAGAATGTACCAGATAGGTTAGCTGAAAAAATAACAAGCAGTTTAAAGATTCCAACCATAGGCATTGGAGCATCTTGTAAATGTGATGGTCAGATTTTGGTTATTGACGATATGCTTGGTTTGTCTGAAAAAACACCAAAATTTGTAAAAAAATATTCTAATCTTAGTCAAATAATCAGCTCTGCTGTAGAGCAATACGCAAAGGAAGTAAAAGAAAAGAGCTTCCCTAGTTTTTAGTCAGTTGTTTTAAAACTATGAGACGCGGTTCCAGATTGCTTTATGTTGCGATCTTGCAGTCTACTTAGGAAAGAATCTATGCCTCCTTGAGATATAGCGGAAGAAAAATCAGCTCTTTCAGTAGTGATAAGGCTTATTCCTTCAGCAACTATATCAAAAATTTTATGAGTATAGCCATATGCCGTAGGTCGACCGCCTAATTGAAATTTCTCTGGCAATGGAGCTTTAGTTTCTCTGATGTAATAATCAACTTTATAAGAAGTACCATCTTTTGAAACTATAGATGTTCTAACTACATAAACCCCTTTATCTCGAGATACAACTTTCTCAATAACAATTTTTTGATCATTATAAGATTTGAACTTAGGAATATAAGTATCTACAAGGAAATTTTTATAGATAGAAAGATATTTTGTTTTTTGTTCGGGACTAAATTCACGCCAATGTGAAGCAATAGTAAAGCGAGCCATCCAATCAGTATCAACTGATTCTTCAAATAATTTGCTTAAGTTGTTATATTTTTCTTGTTCTGAAAGAGTTTTATTTTTAATTAAATTTAAAGCCTTATCGCTAACCCCTTCAATAAAACTACGAACTTGGGCTTCTTCTGCAAATGCAAAATTTGAATAAATGGATATAAAAAATAAACTCAACAATGTAAGGATATATTTTTTCATAATTTTAGCAAACCAAGTTAATATAATAATTAAGGGATTAGAATTAGTTTAAAACCCAAATATTTTCAAGATTTTTATTCTAAATCGTCTTCATTTTTTATTACTGCAGCGCGACGTTGTAAATATAGGCTACGATAAGTAACATAAGGATCTAAAGAATTACGCTCTACCTCATCAGTAAGTTCTAATAAGTCATCACGCTTATTGATTCCTTCGCCAGTAGATATAGCAGAGTTGATGTAAGGATTTACAGCGTAAGTTAAAGGATCACTAAATATGTCAGCAACATAACCAATTGTATCTCTAGTATCGCTAGGACCTAAAATAGGTAATACTATATATGCACCAGGACCTGCTCCGAATTTTCCAAGAGTTTGCCCAAAGTCTTCTTTTCTATTACTATCATTAGCAAGGCGCATAGTTCCTCCTAAACCAAGAGTACTATTTACCATAAATCTACCAAAACTTCGTACTGAGTAGTTTATATCTCCTTGTAAAGCACTATTTATTATAGTGATGGGTTCGTTAATATTAGAGAATATATTTTTGATAACTTTGCGCAGACCTTTTGGCACGATGCTACGATAACCAACGGTTATTGGTCTTATTGCATATTTGTCAGCATAATGGTTGAATTTATAAACTTTACGATTCATTTTTTCAAAGGGATCTTTAACTATAACTTCATCAGAAAATTCGCTATCATCAAAATTATCTATTTTGGTTGTAGGCTTAGAATGTTTTATATTTTTTGCTAATGCTAAATTACTACCTAAAGCAAAAGATAGTAGCGAAAGAATAAAAAAAGAAGTTCTTAAAAAAGTCATTATTAGCCTCAAAGATACATGCATCATTAATAAAAGAACAAATATTATTATTAACCAAAATAGTTAAAAAAACCTTAATGGATCCGTGCGATTAGTCTAAATGACTATTGTTTTTGAAATATTACTAATATTTCAGTAGGTTCTGGAGCATTTTTTTCTCGCTCCTTAGAAGAAAGGTTGGTTTCATCATCTTTAGAAATGGTTAATTTTAATTCATTTAAGTTAATTACATCTAGTTGTTTTAGACCTGTTTTAATAAATTCATTGATTATATATGATCTAGAAAAATGGAATAGGTCCTGCTTTATAGATAACGTATAAGATTCATCTTGATCATAGACTGGTAAAATAGCAGCAATAAGACCATTATCTTTTAAAGACGAAGC
>CAZTUN010000038.1:0-13939 GCA_964616845.1 uncultured Rickettsiales bacterium
TTACCCTTCCAAAATATATATAGATATATAGCAACTCATAGCGATAATAACGGAAAATAAAATTATCTTCTTTTTAAAGAAAAACCTAACCATAAAATTATTAAGACAAATATCAATAGCATTATTGTCATAAATAAATAACGAGCAAAGCCTATCTTGTGATATTGAACTTGATTTTGCGCTTCTTGTTTATTTTGTTTTTTGCCAAGCACAACATCGCCGATTTTCTTTATAGCGTTTTCCCAATCCCAATTTTGCAACTCTTTGCTATTTACTAGCTCTTTTACTATCTCAACTTTCTCATAATCTGTAATTGCCATAACCTTAGTATGATAGAAACTAAGTGTTAGTGTTAGCAATATAACTACAAAAATTGCTCGCATAATATCTCCATCTGTTATCAGACCTATCTTGTTTTTATAATAATATAATAAATATAGATAAATTATTTTATATAATTAATTTATATTATATGTAATAATAATAGTTTAGTTATATTTTATGTGCCTGATATAAAGCCTTTAATTTGCTTTAAATTTATCCTTTATGCTCTAAAATGCACTCTAATATTATGTTATTAAACTATTTTTCTTGCTTTTATCTCTATATTCTTGTAGAAGCCTAGCTCTTTAATTTAGACTACTACAAGGCTTATGGCATGCCCGTGGGGTCATTTATTTTTAATTTTTAATTAACATGAGGAAGAAATGCCAAAAATAAAAACTAAAAGCAGCGTTAAAAAACGCTTTAAATTTACCGCTACTGGCAAGTTAAAACATAAACCTGCTGGGAAAAAACACGGAATGGTAAAACGTAGTAAAAAATTCATCCGCGGCATGAGAAGAATGGCTGTTGTTTCAGAAGCCGACGAGCAAATAGTTAAGCTATTTATCCGTAAGCGCAAACAGAAATAAGTAAAAGCATCATATATATTTGAGGAGTAAAAACCATGGCTCGTGCAGTAAGTGGAAAAATTTCAAAAAATCGTCATAAGAAAATTTTAAAATTAGCAAAAGGCTATCGTGGAAGATCAAAAAATTGTTACCGCGTTGCTATAGAAAAAGTTGAGAAAGGATTACGTTATTCTTACCGTGATCGTAGAAACAAAAAACGTGATTTCAGAAGCCTTTGGATACAACGTATTAATGCGGCAGCTCGTGAACACGGACTATCTTATTCTAACTTTATCAATGGTTTGAAACTAGCAAATATTCAAATCGATCGTAAGATATTGGCAAATGTTGCAATGACAGAACCAAAATCATTTGCAAATATAGTAGAAGCAGTTAAGATTGCTTTAGCTAAGTAGTAAAAATAATATACTAAAGAATAGTATAGTCTTACAGTTCTAGCCTTTTTTAAAAGGCTAACAATTGTAGGACTATATTTTCTTATACGAGCTCTAAAACTATCAAATCCTATCAACTAACATAAAATTAGGTTTGTTTTGTGACTGACGAATTAGATTCTATTACAAGTAACGTAATTCCTCTTATTCAAACTGCCCAAGATTTAAATCAACTTGAGCAAATACGAATTGATTTTTTAGGCAAAAAGGGTTTAATTACAGCTCAAATGGAAAAACTAAAACTCCTCCCTAATGAAGAGAAAAAAAGTTTTGGAGCAAAACTAAATCAATTAAAGCTTTGCGTTAGCGATGCAATAGAATCTAAAAAATATCTCTTGGAACAGGAAAATCTAAATAAAAAATTAAGTAGCGAATCTGTTGATGTTACTTTGCCAATTAGAGCAAAAAATTTAGGATCAATTCATCAAATTTCTTTTGTTATTGAGGAATGTAAAAAAATTTTTCAATCTCTTGGTTTCTCTATAAAAGAAGGTCCTGAGATAGAAACAGACTTTTATAATTTCTCTGCGTTAAATATTCCAAGTAATCACCCTGCTCGCCAAATGCAAGATACATTTTACATTAATGATAAGGCTGAGGACGGAACACAGATGTTATTGCGTACTCATACTTCTTCAGTACAAATTAGATCTATGATTAATAATAAGCCTCCTTTTAGATTTATTGCACCTGGTCGTGTTTATCGTAGCGATTACGACATGACTCATACTCCTATGTTTCATCAAATAGAAGGAGTTTGTATAAGTGATAATATAAATATGGGGCATCTTAAAGGTTGCCTACACGACTTTTTAAGTCAATTTTTTGGTATTAAAGATTTTCCCTTAAGATTTCGTACATCTTTCTTTCCTTTTACCGAGCCTTCTGCTGAAGTAGATATAGGTTATAGTAAAAAAGGCGAACAGATTCTTATCGGTAATGGCGATAAATGGTTAGAGATACTAGGTTGCGGCATGATTCACCCTAATGTACTAAAAAATATAGGCATAGATCCAGAACAATATCAAGGATTTGCTTTTGGTGTTGGGGTAGAAAGACTAGCAATGTTAAAATATGGAGCCCCAGATTTAAGAGCATTTTTTGATAGCGATATGCGCTGGCTAAACCATTATGGATTTAAACTAAATTCACTAGGGGGATTAATATGAAATTCACCTTATCTTGGTTAAAAGAATTTCTTGATACTAATGCTGATCTAAAAACTATTACTGATAAGCTGACTGAAATTGGTCTTGAACTAGAATCTATAGAAAATCCAGCAGATAAATTACGTGATTTTGTTGTTGCATATATACTAGATGCGCGCCCTCATCCTGATGCTGATAAATTACAAATTTGTACCGTTGATAATGGTGTGGATAAATTACAAATAGTCTGCGGAGCTGCGAATGCCAGAGCTGGCATTTATGTTGTACTTGCTCCAGTTGGAACTACAATACCTTCTAATAATTTAAAAATTAAAGCAGCTAAGATTCGTGGTATTGATAGTAATGGCATGCTATGTTCTGCAGAGGAACTTGGTCTTAGTTGCAAGAGCGAAGGAATTATTGAAGTTGAAGCGTCTGCTAATGATATAGGTAAAAAATATTATCAAGTAGCTAACCTAGATGACCCTATCATTGATATTGCGGTGACTCCAAATCGTGGAGATTGCCTAGGAGTATACGGTATAGCTCGTGATCTTTCAGCAGCTGGTATTGGTAGGTTAAAGCCTATAAATTTACCTTCTATCTCCGAAGATATTTCTAACCCACTTACTGTGTCAGTTAGTGAAGCTAGTTTATGTCCTAAATTTATATATAGATATTTTTCTAATGTACAAAATAAACCATCACCTTCTTGGTTAAAAAATAGATTAAATGCTGTTGGCGTAAATTCAGTATCTGCTTTAGTAGATATAACGAACTATATTTCTCTTAGCTTTGCTCGCCCGCTTCATGTTTACGATGCTGATAAAATTAATGGCAGCTTAACAGTTAGAAAAGCTCGTGATGGCGAAATCATTTCTGCACTTAATAATAAATCTTATAATTTAACTGCCTCAGATTTAATAGTTGCTGATACTAAAGAGCCTGTTGCTTTAGCTGGAATTATAGGGAACGTAAATAGTTCATGTTCTTTAGACACTAAAAATGTTTTATTAGAAATAGCTTTATTTGATCGTAATATTGTTGCTGAATCTGGTAGAAGACTCGATATTCTAACTGATTCTAGATCTCGTTTTGAGCGAGGAATCGACCCAAATTTCATGGAGCAAGCAGATTTAATTGCAAGTGGTCTCATTTTAAGTTTATGCGGTGGACAGGCGAGCAAGGAAATTTGCATTAATAATTTGGATAATAAACCTAAATTACTAGATTTTAATTATAATTTAGTAGAAAAACTTACAGGAATAAAAACATCTCCTGAGAAGATAAGCGAAATTCTTATAGCTTTAGGGTTTAATTCTAAAGAAGGCGTTTTTGAAGTTCCATCTTGGCGCAATGATGTTACTTGTACACAAGATCTGGTAGAAGAATTTGCTCGTATTTATGGTTATAGTCATATACCTACATTATCTTTACCAAAGGATAACAATCTCTTACAAGATAATAGCAATGGCTTTTATTCAAAACTATCCAATGCAAGGATTTCTTTGGTTGAGCAAGGACTAAGTGAAGTTATAACTTGGTCATTTATGTCTTCAAAAAAAGCAAGCTTATTTACTGATATAAAAGAAAATTTAAAGCTATTGAACCCTATCAGTAGTGAACTTGATTATCTTAGACCTTCTGCAATACCTAATTTATTAGATGCTATTGTAAGCAATAATTCGCGTGGTTATCAAGATCTTGGATTATTTGAACTTGGCAATAATTTCACTGGAACAAAGCCAGAGAATCATATTTATACCACATCTGGAATACGCTGTGGGAAAGCAATTTGCCGTAACGTACATGAAGCTTCAAGAGATGTAGATATATTTGATGCCAAAGGTGATGTTTTTGCAGCTTTAACTGCTCTAAATATTCCAACTGATTCTTTAAAATGCGATAAATCAGCTTTACCTTATTACCATCCAGGTAAAAGTGGAACTCTAAAATTAGGTAAAGATATTCTTGCCTATTTTGGACAAATTCATCCTACTATCTTAAAAAGATTCTCTATTGAGATTCCTGTAGTTGCGTTTGAAATATTCATAAACAATATTCCTGCCGCTAAAGCAAAGTCATCTTTTGCTCGTAAAAATCTTGTTCTTTCAAATTATCAAAGCTCAACTAGAGATTTTGCTTTTATCATCGATGAAAAAATATCTGCTGATGAAATATTAAAACCTATTCAAAAACTAGATAAGAACTTAATCGAAGAGGTTATAATTTTCGATATATATAAAGGGAAAAATGTTGAATCAGGTAAGAAATCTATTGCTTTTTCTGTAAGAATTAGAGCTCAAGATCGCACTCTTACAGATAATGAACTTGATTCTTTAAGTAATAAAATAATTGAAACCGTTGCCAAATTAGGTGGAAGTCTAAGGTAAAAAAATGTCTGCTACAACTATCGCTCATATTCGTAATTTTTCTATTATCGCTCATATTGACCACGGCAAATCTACTTTAGCTGATCGGTTAATTGAGATGTGCGGAGGACTTGAGGCAAGAGAAATGAGTTCTCAAATTCTTGATTCTATGGAAATAGAAAAAGAGCGTGGAATAACTATTAAAGCACAAACCGTACAGCTCAAATATAAAGCAAATGATGGCAAAGAATATCTTATTAATCTTATGGATACTCCAGGTCACGTTGACTTTGCTTATGAAGTAAGTAGATCTCTTGCTGCTTGTGAAGGCTCTCTGTTAGTTGTTGATGCAACACAAGGAGTAGAAGCACAAACTCTTGCCAACGTTTACCAAGCAATTGACAATAATCATGAAATTATTCCTGTATTAAATAAGATTGATCTTCCTGCCGCAGACAGTCCAAGAGTTAAGCAACAAATAGAAGACGTTATTGGTCTTGATACTAGTAATGCTGTAGAAATATCAGCCAAAACTGGAATTGGCATAAAAGACGTATTAGAAGCTATAGTTACCAATTTACCAGCTCCTATTGGAGATATTAATGGTAGTTTAAAGGCACTACTAGTTGACAGCTGGTATCATCCTTATCTTGGTGTTGTTATTCTTGTTAGAGTATTTGATGGTTCTATTAAGAAAGGGCAAAAAATACGCATGATGAAAGCTGGAGCAACCTATACTGTTGATAATGTTGGTATATTCACTCCTAAGAAAAAGATTACTGGCGAATTAAAGACTGGAGAAATAGGATTCTTCACAGCAGCTATAAAACAGGTAGCTGATTGTAAAGTTGGAGATACTATTACAACCGAGGCCAATCCTTGCCTTGAACCTCTTTCTGGTTTTAGACCTAATCTTCCTGTAGTGTTTTGTGGATTATTTCCTGTTGATGCGTCACAATTTGATCATTTAAGAGATTCTTTAGCCAAATTAAGATTAAACGATGCAAGCTTTGAATATGAAATGGAAACATCTGGAGCATTAGGACTTGGCTTCCGCTGTGGATTCTTAGGATTATTGCACTTAGAAATCATTCAAGAACGACTAGAGCGCGAATTTGATTTAGATCTTATTACCACAGCTCCATCTGTAGTATATAAAATTCACATGAATGATGGTACTATCCTTGAGATGCATAATCCAGCTGATATGCCAGATCCTGTAAAAATAAATTTTATAGAAGAGCCTTGGATTGAAGCAACTATAATGACTCCAGACGAATATCTTGGCAATATACTTTCTCTTTGCACTGAAAAAAGAGGAATCCAAAAAGAAATGACTTATGTTGGCAACAGAGCAATGCTTATATACAAACTTCCTTTGAGTGAGATAGTTTTTGATTTTTATGACCGTCTAAAGTCATGTTCTAAAGGATATGCAAGCTTTGATTGGAAAATGGCAGAATATACTGAAGGAGACATGGTAAAATTAAGTATATTAGTTAATGCAGAACCAGTTGATGCCTTAGCCATAATGGTACATCGTGTCAGAGCTGAAGGTCGTGGTAGAGAGTTATGCAAAAGATTAAAGGATCTAATTCCTCAGCAAATGTTTAAAATTGCTGTTCAGGCTGCAATTGGCGGAAAAATAATTGCTCGTGAAACCGTAAGTGCCATGCGCAAAGATGTAACCGCAAAATGTTATGGTGGTGATATTACACGTAAACGCAAATTACTTGAAAAGCAAAAGAAGGGTAAAAAGAGGATGCGTAGTTTTGGTAATGTAGAAATTCCTCAAAGTGCTTTCATTGCTGCTTTAAAAGTTGGAGACGATTAATATTATAATTAAGGTATGTTGCGATGACATTAGTCTATAACATTCCTCTATCTAGCCCATTTATAGATAGTTTAGCTAACTTTATATTGGATAATTACCGTAATGATCCAAAAGCGGTGGTTATTGTACCCAATCAGCATTATGCTAAATCTTTATTATCTGCTTTTATTTCTCTACAAACTAAAGACTCTTTTATATTTCCCAAAATAGAAGTATTAAACGACCTTGAAGCCAACAAATATCTTGTAGATATTCCAAATAATCCAACCATACTTTCTTCTTTGCAACAAAAGTTATTGCTTAGTAATTTAGTAGCACAATGGGCAAGGAACAAAGAAGGGATTAGTTTAACTTTATCTCAAACTCATAATATTGGCGAAGAATTAGCTAAATTCTTAAACATACTTGAAGCAGAGCAAGCCCCAATATGCGATCTAAAAAATCTAGTGCCTAATGAATTTGCTAAACAATGGAAAATTACTCTTGATCTTCTTGAATTAATTATTGATGTATGGCCTAAGCTTTTAAATGATAAAAATCTAATTTCAAAAGAACAATACTTAAACTTAATTATTCAAGAAAAAATCAAAACGATCGAGAATAATTCTTCACCTTCTCCAATAATTATTGCTGGATTTGATAATTATACTACGCCTATAAAAAATCTGCTAAAAGCTATTTCCAATAAGATTAATGGCATAATCTTTATTAATGGTCTAGATTACTTTATTAGTGATGGAATGTGGGAAGAATTACATGAAGATAATGCACAGTTTCATAATAAAAAACTATTAAATCTTCTTAATATAAACCGTAATCAGGTAATCAATTTACCTTACTCTAATATCGATAAAGAAAAAATTGCTTCTCTCCTAAATTATAGCGCAGAAAATTCTACTTATTGGCAAAATATTGATAATATTTCTTCTAAAGCTATAGATGGTTTAGAATATATTCAAACTTCATCTGCTACAGAGGAAGCACAAGTGATCGCCTTAATGATTAAGAAAATATTACTAACCAATAATCAAACTTGCTCGTTAGTTACCCAAAATAAAACCCTAGCTGCAAAAGTAATTACTAGCTTAAATAAGTTAGGCGTACCAGCAGAGCAAACTTGGAATAAGCCGATCCGTAATTCTTCTTGTGCTATTTTTCTAAAACTAATTCTTTCTTTAACTTCAAACTATACCACAAAAGATCTTCTAGCCTTGTTAAAGCATGAATATTGTTGTCTTGGGCATGAAAAGCATAAATTTAATAACATCATTTATAACCTAGAAAAAGACTATTTACGCAAAAGAAATTTCCCAAATGGGATTAAAGATATTTTAGTTCTACTAAAAAAAGATAATTATCCTCATCTTGATTTTATAGAGAAACTAGATTTTCTTATCGATAAATTCCTACTAATCGGTAAAAATCATGCGCTATCTATTGAGCAATTAATTACATCTCATGTTAATTTTGCTCAAGAGCTTGCTAATACTTCTGATCAAAATCCACAAAAATATGATATATCTCCTTTTCATTCCGAGGCAGGAGTCGCTATATTAAATGAACTTAATAGTCTTGCTAACTCAACTTATTTATTTTCTTATGTAAAATGGGGGGATTATATAACTATATTTGATAGTTTAGTTAATAATATATCATATTGTTCTAATAAAAATAATCTTCCTCGCTTAACAATTTTATCGCCTGAGGAAGCAAAAATTCTTAAACGAGATCTAATTATTATCAGCGATGTAAACGAGGAATCTATTCCTTCTATTTGCGGTATAAATCCTTGGCTAAATGAGCAAATGACAAAAAAGTTAGGTATTTTGACTAACGCACAAAATATTGCTTTGCAAGCCAAAACATTTGCAAATCTAATCGCTCAACCAAATGTTATAATAACAAGAAGCATTAAGAATGGAGGAGCTCAAACTATAAGTTCACGCTTCTTAATCAAACTAGAAATTATATTGAAAAAACTTAATTTACATGAAAAAATTGTCAGCACCAAATCTTGGCAAGATTGGCTAAAAATAATTAATCATATAGAAATTCTTGATTCTATTACCCCTCCAGCCCCAACTCCGCCAATTGAAGCAAGACCTAAAAAGTTATCTGTAACTAATATAGAGCTTTTACTTCGTAATCCATATGGGTTTTATGCTAAGAACATTCTTGGCTTATATAAATTAGAAACTTTAGACTATGTTCCATCAGTTGCCGAATTAGGAAATATTGTCCATAAATGCTTGGATGATTTTATAAAAAATTATGCTTCCTTAGAAGAAAATAACCAGCTAAATTACTTGCTTTCTATAATAAAATATGAATTAGACCAATATGTAATTAACCCAATTACTTATAATTTTTGGTGGTCACGCCTAAATAAAATTGCTAAGTGGTTTGTAGATAATGAAAAAAAGCGCAGGCAATCACCTTTATTAGTTTTTACAGAACAACAAGGTTATATAGAGATTATTGATACTATTGTAACGGCAAAAGCTGATCGTATTGAAGTAAAAGATAATTGTGTTAGCATTATAGATTATAAAACAGGAACGCCTCCAACTGATAAAGAAATTTCTTTAGGAATCTCTCCTCAAATAATATTAGAGGGGTTAATTTTACGTAATGGAAAATTTAATGAACCTAAAATCACTAGCAATCAAATCTATTCATTAGAATTTTGGCAGCTAAAAGGCAATATTGATGAGCCAGCATCTATAAAAAATGCCGATAGCAATAAAAGTAATATTAATAATCTTATTGACCAAGCAAATGAAGGTATCCATAACTTAATTAATTATTTTAATGACCCACAGGCAAAATATTTATCTACTCCAGATCCTAAAATAAAACCAAAATATAATGATTATGAACATCTTGCCCGCAATAAAGAATGGGGGGCTTAGAATCATATTGGCTTAGTTATCCAGAGACTAAATTGCCTGATATTTTTCAATAATATTATTATCCAAAGTGCTAATATCTATTAATTTTAATCTTTTAGCACTCGATAAATCCTTTACTCCTAAATTAGCTATTGCAGGAATACCATCATTACCTATAAGCATTGGCGATCTTATCCAAATTAACTCATCAAACACATCATTTTCTAGCATAGAAGTTGCAATACTACTTCCTCCCTCAACCAATAGTCTAGTTATGCCTCTTCCTGCAATATCCTTTAATACAAAATTCAAATCAATTTTATCATTAATAATCGGAGCTCTTACTACCTGAATATTATCTATTTCCTGCTGTACTCTTGTATAAATAATTGTTGGGATTTCTTTTGCTGTTCTCAATATTTGACTATCTCTTGGAATACGTAAATTTGAATCTATTATTATTCTGCAAGGATTACGATCCTCATATCCCTTAAGGCGACAATTAAGCAAAGGATCATCTGCCAGTACAGTTCCAATTCCAACCATTATAGCATCATTTTTTGCTCTTAATCCATGAACAAAATCTCGTGCTTTATTATTGCTAATCCATTTACTGTCTCCCGTAGAAGTAGCAATTTTTCCATCAATAGTAGTGGCAAGCTTTATAGTTATATAAGGACGAGATTTTTCTATAACCGAAAAAAAACCTTGATTTAACTTAATAGCCTCATTTTGACATAATCCTAGAAATACTTCTATGCCAGCTTCTTTTAACAATCTTATTCCAGCTCCATTTACTTTTGCTGAAATATCTATTGTAGCTATATAAGCTTTAGCAATTTTTGCTTCTATCAATGCTTTTGCACATGGTGGGGTTTGTCCATAGTGACTACATGGCTCTAAAGTAACATAAGCTGTTGCTCCATTTGCCTGCTCTCCCGCCTGCTGTAATGCGATAACTTCTGCGTGAGGTCTTCCACCTTTTCTTGTAGCTCCTTGACCTATTATATGACCATTCTTTACAATTACACATCCTACACTAGGGTTTGGAGCCGTTGTACCAATGGCTTGTTGTGCAAGTTCCAAAGCTCTTTGCATTAGAGCAAAATCTTTTTGTGTATAAGCGGCCATAATTAGTTATTATTAATTTCTTTGTTTTTTATATTACCAATAAATTCCTTAAAGTCTTTCGTTTCAGCAAAGTCTTTATAAACAGAAGCAAACCTAACATACGCAACTTGATCTAGATAATACAAAACATCCATTACAGCTTCTCCTATTTGTTTAGTTGTAATTTCTGCTTCTCCTGAGGTTTCAAATTTACGAGTTATATTATTAACTACTTGCTCAACTTGTTCATTAGTTATTGGTCTTTTTCGTACAGCTAAATTAATAGAACGTACTAATTTATCTCGGTCAAAAGATTTTTTGCTACCATCTTTTTTAATCACCATTATTTCACGAATTACAACCCTCTCAAAAGTTGTAAATCTTGAACCACATCTTACACATTCACGACGACGCCTAATCGCTGTCCCATCTTCAGATGAACGCGAATCTTTTACCTGTGTATCTTCAATTCCACAAAATGGGCAACGCATTTGTTATCCCTTTTTAATTTTAGCCAATAGTGTCGTAAATTGGAAATTTAGCACATAGTTTTGCAACTTGAGCAAGAACTTCTTTCTCAACTTTTGAATTGTCAGACTTATTTTTTGTTAGACCGTCTAAAACATCACCTATAAAATTACCAACTTGTCTAAATTCTTCTACGCCAAAGCCTCTTGTTGTTCCAGCTGGAGTTCCAAGTCTTACGCCAGATGTAACAAACGGACTTTGTGGATCAAAAGGTATAGCGTTCTTATTACAAGTAAGACCTGCACGTTCTAGTGCCTCTTCAACCTCTTTTCCTGTAAGCCCTTTAGGAGTTAAATCAACCAATACCACGTGACTATCTGTTCCACCACTAACAATATTCACCCCACGCTTAACTAATATTTCAGCTAACGCACGGGCATTATCAATTACCGCCTGTCCATATTGCTTAAAGCTTGGCTCTAATGCCTCTTTAAAGCATACAGCTTTTCCAGCTATAACATGCATTAAAGGACCACCTTGTATACCTGGGAATATAGCTGAATTTATTGCCTGAGCTAAAGTTACATCAGCTCCTGAAGGAGTTTTCCTAACAACTATATTACCATCTTGAGCCAAAATTAGCCCGCCTCTAGGACCTCTTAAAGTTTTATGCGTTGTAGAAGTAACTACATGTGCATGAGGTAATGGGCTAGGATAAGTACCTGCGGCAACTAAACCTGCCACATGAGCCATATCCACCATCAAGAAAGCTCCTACTTCATCTGCAATTTTTCTAAATCTTGCCCAGTCAATAACTCTGGGATAAGCTGAACAACCAGCTATAATTAATTTTGGTTTGTTTTCTTTAGCCAATCTTTCAACTTCATTATAATCAATCAGCGCATCTTCCTTACGCACGCCATACTGTACCGCATTAAACCATCTACCAGATTGGTTAGGAGCCGCCCCATGAGTTAAATGTCCTCCTGATGCAAGCGCAAGTCCTAAAATTGTATCGCCTGGCTTTACTAACGCCATAAAAATACCTTGATTGGCCTGAGATCCAGAATTAGGCTGTACGTTAACATAGTTACAATTAAAAAGTTTCTTTGCTCTTTCTATTGCTAATGTTTCAATCTCATCAACAAATTCGCAACCACCGTAATAACGTTTTCCAGGGTATCCTTCTGCATATTTATTTGTTAGAACTGTTCCCATTGCTTGTAAAACACTACGACTCGTAATATTTTCTGATGCAATCAATTCTATTTGATGTTGTTGACGACCAAGCTCTTTGCCTATTGCTACAAATATTTCTTTATCCTGATCTGCTAAATTTCCTTTAAAAAATTTATTTCTCTCTGTCATAAACTACTCCACTAAAACAATTATAAAAAATACTAAAATAACTATTCAAATTCTACAGGGTTAGAAAGCTTCTTAACTCTAGATTCATGACGACCACCCATAAATTTTGTCTGTAAAAATGTTTTTAAACAGTCAATAGCCGTTTGTTGATCTATGATTCTTGCTCCCAAAGCAAGAACATTGGCATCATTATGCTCTCTTGCTAATTTTGCCATTTCAATATTTGTACACAAGGCAGCTCTAACCTTAGGATTACGGTTAGCTGCAATAGTTATGCCTATTCCACTTCCGCAAATAATAACTCCGAGTTCAACCTCTTCTGCTGCAATTAACTTTGCTACCGCATATCCATAATCTGGATAATCTACAGATATATTCGCATCTTGAGTACCAAGGTCTACAACATCAAAGCCATCGCTGATCATTTTTTGCCTCAATGTTCTCTTTAGCTCAAAACCAGCATGATCTGATGCTATCGCTATTTTTTTATGACCAATTTTTGTAAGACTCATGAGACTTTTAATTATTTGTTAACATTGCTATAGCTAAATAAAGTAAAATTTATAAAAAAACCAGTGGAAAAGAAAATTTTTATCATTATCATTACATCTAATTAATTGTACTGGATTAATCTGTTAATATTTTAGAAACTTTCTTCCTATATAATTAACTACTATGTTGGGAATTGGCATTAGAGAGAATAACTAATATAAGAATATAATAAAGGACATTTATGGCTGTATATGTAAAAGAAGTAACTCAAGCTAGCATTGTAGGACAATTACAAAATAAACAAGAAAACCCAACCGAAAAACCCAATCCCAACCTTACTCAATCAACTTCTACTGCTATGAATACTAATTCTAAACAACGTGGCTAACCTAACTGATAAATAACTAACATCATTGCTCTATAGTAACAGCCTTTTGCTTGTTTATGCGCATTAAAAAGACTATTTATGGTTGAATAGCTAAAAAACTCCTGCTATCATGAGGATTCTGTTAGCAGAGGCTATGATGAGAAATATTCCTAAAGACTTAGTAGACAGTAAGGCATATATTGTAACTTACGTAGTTTACCTAGATGAAAATGAGAAAAAACGCTATTTTTATATAGCCGTTAGAAAAGATCGTATTCTTGATTTTCAGAAAGCTGTTATCGAAGGAGACTTTGACGCTGAGGACTTTGGTATTATTTTAGAAGAAGGTAACGGTGAAGCTCCTGATTATATAAAAGAAAAAATGAAATTAATGTATCATTGTGATCACAGTAAGGCTACCGAACTTAGTAACTATGTTGTAAAAGATTAATTTTAAAATAAATTATAAGAACCAGAAATTGTTATGTAGTCTGCCGTGAAAAAGGCTACGAGCCACTCTTAGATTAGGCTATATAATATT
>CAZTUN010000039.1:0-13429 GCA_964616845.1 uncultured Rickettsiales bacterium
GGAAGTCATGATTTTCTTTAATGGATAACAAAAAGAGACTTTTTCACAAGCGACATAATAACTTATTTAAAAAGCTTCAACTTCCGCTAAAAGCTATTAAATGGTATTGTGTAATTAATAGTGATAATTTCAGTTCCTGGATTTTCATCGCCTATTTTAGCATTAGACAAGTGGGATAATGCCAAGCCAACTTTATCACCAATTGGCAGTTGATAAGAGAAACCTATTTCACTCTTAAATTCTAAGTTACAGTCAAGATCTATTGTATCCCTGCCACCATTATGTTCATAATATCCAGGAGCAAAACTAAATTGCATAGAATATTTATCAGTCAACTGCACATCTTTTAATATTCCAGCGTAAGCAAATAAATCGCTACTATCGTTAGTTAAAAATCCAAAAATTGGCTTTATATCAAAAATAAATCTGGACTTGTCTATATATTCTAGACCCAACATGCCAGATGGCTTTGCATTACCATCTATTTGCGCCCAACGCCTTGCATCATAGTCACCTAGTTTCAATACTATAGCACCCATATCAGCTTTATCAGAATTTGCCCAAGAAAAATTTGCAAAACTTAAAAAACTAGCAGCAACGCAAGTTAGAATAACTTTCTTTAATTTCATAATCTACCTAAATAAAATTTGCTTCTCTAAAAATATTAAAAGCAATATTACTACTTTATTGTTTTATGTCAAATTATATAGTTAAGCTCATTTCATTCAAATTCACTTAGCAAACAGTCCATGATAAAAAAGGTCTCTTTCCAAAAAGACATTCTTCTAGTTGCGAATCTGGTATTTTTTTGAGTGCCTTAAGCCTTTCTATATATTCAATATTGTCTTTAATTTCGGACGTAGCATCAAATTTTTTTAAAGTTGCATTTTTACTAATTAATCTAATAGCTATATTATCTAGAGGATCTGATTCTTCTGGCTTCGGCATGCCCTGCTTTGATACTTTTTCTACTATTAATTCAAGTAATTGTGAAGCTTCATTTTTTGATAATGAATCTAAACTACTATTAGCGTATTCTTCTAATGCAGAAAAAGTTAAAGCTTTATCATCTCCATAACATACTAGTCCTTCTTTATGAACTTCTCCCTTACCCCAACTATAAATTGCTATCATTTTTTCTATAGCTCGTTTTGCAGTAAGATTCTCTTTGGACATAAGACCCTCTCAGTTATTAAAATATTAATTACAAGTACGTAAATATAATTTATTTTAATAATAAGATCAAGCCCCTTCTGGATTAATAACTGGAGGAACTCCTACAGGATCTGAAGATTTTATTTTAGGTTTTTTTACTTTATTTTTTGCTGTTAAACTTTCTTCTGAAGCAGATGCTTCAACTGCAATTTCTTCACTAATAGGCAAAGATCCTAATTTAGGTAATTTATCATTATTGCCATCATTGTTATTATCATTTTGTCTAATTTTTTTTCCTTCAATAATATCTTTAATTTCATCACCTGTTAAAGTTTCATACTCAAGCAATGCTTTTGCTAATTTTTCAAATTTTGTTTTATGCTTGGTAATAATTTTTTTTGCTGTATTTAGTCCTTCTTCAACTAAGTTCTTAATTTCATCATCAACTAAATTAGCTGTTTCTTCAGATAAATTCTTGCTCCTTGATAAAGATTTTCCTAAGAAAACCTCTTCTTGATCAGCAGCATGAAATACAGGACCTAATTTATCACTCATACCCCATTCCATAACCATAGCTCTGGCAAGATTAGTAGCATATTTTATATCAGCAGATGCCCCAGATGTTACTTTATCATAGCCAAATACAACTTCTTCAGCAACACGTCCACCCATAGCAACTGCCATATCAGCCTTTGCTTTACCTCTAGTATATGAGAGACGATCTTTTTCTGGAAGCCTCATTACCATTCCAAGTGCTCTTCCTCTAGGTATAATAGTTGCTTTATGTATAGGATCAGAATCAGGACAATATAGAGAAACTATAGCATGTCCTGCTTCATGATATGCTGTAAGAGTTTTTTCTTCATCTCCGATAACCATACTTTTACGTTCAGCACCCATCATCACTTTATCTTTAGCTTCTTCTAACTCTTTCATAGTAACAACCTTAAGATCACGCCTTGCTGAAAGAATAGCCGCTTCATTAACTAAATTTGATAAATCAGCACCCGTAAATCCAGGAGTACCCCTTGCTATAACTTTAGTATCAACATCTGGAGCAACTGGAACTTTTTTTAGGTGAACTTTTAATATTTCATCACGTCCTTTTATGTCAGGCAATCCTACAACTACTTGGCGGTCAAATCTTCCTGGTCTTAATAAAGCTGGATCTAGTACATCAGGACGATTTGTCGCTGCCAATATTATTATTCCCTCATTAGCCTCAAAACCATCCATTTCAACCAATAATTGATTTAAAGTTTGCTCTCTTTCATCATTGCCACCACCAAGACCTGCACCACGATGACGACCAACTGCATCAATCTCGTCTATAAATATTAAACAAGGAGCATTACGTTTGCCCTGTTCAAACAAATCTCTAACTCTGCTTGCTCCAACTCCAACAAACATCTCAACAAAGTCCGAACCAGATATTGTAAAGAATGGAACATCCGCTTCACCAGCAACAGCTCTTGCTAACAAAGTCTTACCCGTACCCGGAGATCCTACTAATAAACAACCCCTAGGAATCTTTCCACCTAACTGACTAAATTTAGCAGGGTTTTTTAAGAACTCCACCACTTCTTTTAGCTCTTCTTTTGCCTCTTCCACTCCAGCAACATCTTTAAACAAAACTTTATTTTTTTTATTATCTAACAATCTTGCTCTTGAGCGACCAAATCCCATAGCTCCGCCACCTTTACCCCCACCTTGCATTTGACGCATGAAAAATATCCATACTCCAATAATTAGCAACATAGGAAACCATGACAGTAAAACTGCAAATATAGAATGCATAGAACTATCTAAAGATTCTGCCTCTATAGTAATTTTCTTACTTTTTAAATCTTTTACTAAATCAGGATAATCAACACTATAAGTAGAAAAACCACCTTTGCCAGACTTATATTCTCCTTTTATATCTTTGCCCCTAATATTAACAGAAGCAACATCTCCATGCTCAACACTGTTTAAAAAATCTGAGAATGGAATTTTTGGATATTTTTTAGCATCCATATAGCCATTTACTACATCATGTAAAATAAATAAACCTAGTAAGAGAACTACCCAAAAGATAATATTTTTAATTGAACGCATAAAATGAACTACACAGGTTATAAGTTAAGCTAATAAAATAGGAATAATAAACCATTTATTTAGTAATTAAAAAAAGCTTTTTCAAGATGTCTTTAATATATTTATACAACTAAAATTCTTTTTTAATAGAAATATTGCCGTCTTTGTCTTTTTTGCCAAATATACAGCCATATAAAGTTGCTCCTTTATATGAACTTGCCAATAAATCATCATATAGCCTTTCTAACTTAACAAATCTAGGTTTGTAAGCATCTTTTGCTATTATTTTAATAATTTTAAGCAAGACCCTTAACGCAATTTCTGGGTGAGTTTTAGCAAATATTTGCATATTCAATTTGATAATATCTTGCTCTTTAATTATTAAATCCTTAAGCGATAGTTCAACTTGTTGTTCTATATAGCTGCGCGCTCTAATCATATGCTTAGCAGTTTGACTAAGTCTTTTAATCAAAATATCTTCATCCTCAAATTGCTCAAGCATATTGCGCAACTTAACTCTTTTAAATTTTTCATTTTTATTAGAAGGATCTTCTATCCAATTAATATTTTCTTCTTTCAAAAAATTAATTAATGTTTTTTTAGGAATATCAAGAAAAGGTCTGAATATTTTTATTCCATATAAATCTTTAATAACAGACATACCTGCCAGACCATCTATGCCACTACCTCGAGATAATCTAAGTAATACTGTTTCAGCTTGATCATTTAAATGGTGAGCTACTAAAAGATAATTAATTTTGTTACTTAAACAATAGTTGGCCATAATTTGATATCTAGCATTTCTAGCCTCTTCTTGTATATTACTTGAAGGCTTACTACCTTGCCACTGTAATATAACGTGATCTATTTTTAATTCTCTTAACCATTTACCTACTTGGACAGCTTCTTGGGCTGACTCTTTTCTTAAACCATGATCAACTGTTAAGGCTATAAAATTAATCTTACTTCGCTTAAGAAGTATGGCAAGAGCCATACTATCTGCCCCACCAGAAACAGCAACCGCAAGCTTAACTTCTTCTCTGGGCAAATAAATATCTAATTGCTCTTTAAAATAATTAAAAAGATCCATAAAAATATCGCTAATATATAGAAGTCCTATTTACTTACAGGCCAATCTCTTTCTTTCTCCATCAACTTTCTTTTTAGCTTCTTGACTCATATCAGGAAACTCATTGCCAATTTTAGCAAAAGTTGTACATGCTTCCTTAGTTTTTGACATTTTATCTAAAGATAATCCAAGTTTATATAAATTATCTATAGCCTTATTACCTTTTGGGTATCCTTGATATCCCTTCATAAAATAAACCGCAGCTTGGCTATAATTATTTCTAGCGTAAAACGTTTCTCCTAACCAATAATTTGCATTCTCTACCAAAGGATTTTTAGGATTTTTACTAATAAATTGTTTTAAGGCAACTTCTGCTTCGTCATATTTTGATTGATTAATTAACCTAAAAGCAGCTTCATATTCTGAAGCTGGAGATAAGCCTCCATCAACTTCCTTAGCTACAGAAGATTGCTCATTCTTATTAGAGGCAACCTGTGAAGTTGTTGAAAAGTTATTTTTATTTGCTTCTAATTCAGTTGGTTTACTTGCTAACGAACTTGAACTTTGTTGTGCTTGATTAGATTGACCAGATTTTAATCTATCTATATCATTTTGTATTCCCGCAATTCTTTGATTAAAATCATTGGTAAGAGCATCTTGTTTTTTAGTAAGTTCTTCCAAGTGATATTGTAATTCCTCTAATTTACCATTTATTTTTCTCATATCTTCATCAACTTTAGTAAGCTGAGCTTGTGCTGATAGTTCGTTACTATCCGAACCAGTACTATTTTTATTATACAGATCATTTTGTATGTTATTTATCTTATTCTGCAAGCCATTAACTTTATCCTTCAATTTCTGTATTTCTTGTTCATCATTAGCAAGAACATTAAATGAAACAAAAGCTATAATAACAAATAATATTATTTTAAAGTAATGACGATTTCTCATATCAGCAAATCCCCTAAAAAATTTAATCACCTAATTATCAAGAAATAATAACTTAATTAATATCTAAGCTTGATCTTTATTAAAATAAAAAAGCCAGCGCATATATTATGCACTGGCTTCAAACTATTTACAATAGTTTATATATTACATGCCTTCTGGAACAGTAACAGCACGACGATTTTCAGCATAAGCTTCTTCGTTGTTACCTATAACAGCTGGACGCTCTTTACCGTAGCTGATTGTAGTGATGCGTTTAGCATTAACACCAGCTTTTACTAAGTAAGATTTAACTGCATTAGCTCTTCTTTCGCCAAGAGCTAAGTTGTACTCTCTAGTACCACGCTCATCGCAATGTCCTTCGATAGTAACTTTTAATTTATCATGAGCTTTTAAGTAAGAAACTTGACGAGTTAAAGTTTTTACAGACTCAGCATCTATTGCAGAGCTATCATAAGCAAAGAATACTCTGTCGCTAGCTCTGATAACATTATTGCCATCTTTGCTGATTATAGTGAAAGGCTCTAGATTTTCGCTAGCGATATTTAATCTTTCACCTGGAGTTTTACCACCGTTAGCTAATGAATGTTTATTTCCATTACATGCAGCAGCGAAAACTAGCATTGATATAGTAACTAGAATTTTAGCAAATTTAGAAAACATGGGGACCAATCCTCTTAAAATTGTTTTATTAAAATTAATATTATAAGTTATTCTTCCTACCTACAGAACAATCTCAATTAGATCCCGCAGGTACAATTCAGGTGTGTAATTACACTTTTTGTAACCCATGGTCAAATAGTTTTTACAACATTTTCATGATTATTTACTATCAGATTCATTACATATGATATTTTTGGCATTTTTATACTCATTTCTGCCTATAAAGATCATAGTAACCATTAGTTTACTACAATAAGAAAAAAGGAAGCTCTATACTTATTATAAAACTACCCTTTTTTTCTTTCAATTATATCAATAATTTAGCAAAGGAGACCATGCTGGATCAGACGCATCTCCAGCTATTGGCATTTTTTTCTCGTTTTTTCCTGTTAGATCAATGGTATAAACGCCCCATTTTGTCTTATTACTGCCAGATATTTTAGTTTCACGAGCAAACATTATAATTCTACCATTTGGTGACCAAGTAGGTCCTTCGTCCAGAAAACTTTGTGTTAGTAAGCGCTCTCCACTCCCATCTGGATGCATCACCCCTATATAAAATTGCCCCTGACTTATTTTAGTAAAGGCAATATAATCTCCTCTTGGCGACCATACTGGAGTACCATACTTACCAGAACCATAACTAATTCTTTTTACTCCGCTACCATCACTGTTCATTACGTATAATTGCTGACTTCCCGCCCTATCAGAGTTAAAAGTTATTTTTGTCCCATCTGGTGAATAAGAAGGAGATGTATTAATTGAGTCATCGCTAGTTATCTTTCTTTGACTACCCGTTGCTAAATTATATACATATATATTACTGCTTCCATTCTCAGTTGCAGATAATATTATTGATTTACCGTCTGGAGAAAATCTCGGCGCAAAAGACATACCTTCAAATCTTCCTACTAGATGCTCCTCGCCCGTATCTACGTTTCTTATATATACTTTAGGAACACCACTTTGATAAGATAAATACAATACTTCTTGAGAAGTAGGTGAAAATCTTGGCGTAAGAACCAAATCTTTACCATCAGTTAAATATCTTTGATTAGCACCATCTTGATCCATAATTGCCAAACGCTTTATTTTTCTGCGCATAGGACCACTTTCAGCTACATATACAATCCTTGTATCAAAATACCCACTCTCTCCAGTTAACCTTTTATAAACTTCATCAGCTATCATGTGAGAAATTCGCCGCCAATTATTCAAATTAGTACTATATCGTTTTCCTGCTATTTGTTGTTGCGCCAATACGTCCCATAATCTAAATTCTGTAGCAAAACTATTTGCACCTGTTATATTTAATCCGCCTGTAAGCAGAGCCGAAGCATTAACTTGTCGCCAATCTGCAAATTGTGGATTGGCATTAGGATTTTTGATTTTCTCTATGAATGCCTCTCTATTGATCGACCTGAATAGTCCAGATCCCTCAAGATCATTTTCAATAACCTGCATCATAGAATTTTCTGTATTTTGTTCCTCTGCTGATGCTGTTACAAAATGTGGCAATGCTATTGGCAATGGCTCAACATTTCCTTTAGTTATATCTATACTTACCAGAGCATTAGCTTCCACCGAGGCAATAATTAAGCTTAGAAATAATAATATTTTTTTAATCATTTTATTACCATTAATCAAAAAGTTAAATTTTATTATTAAACAAATATATAAACATCCTAGTACATTTCACGAGGATCAAAATTTAGTTCCAAATTACGCCAACCATCAAGAACATCATATTTTTCTGGAGGCAAATTCTTTAATGGACTACTCTTGTACACTGCTCTAATCGCAGAATCAACAGATGCACGATAAGAATTATCAGAACCATATCTTATTTTATTAACTATGATAACATTTGTAACGGCTCCATCTGGCGCAAGCGCAATCCTTAAAGTAACAACCATATCTTTAGCATCTTTAGCTCCAGGAAGCACATCCCAATTTTGCATTATTTGCTGTTTTATAGCATCTTTTTCACTAATACTCATTGGCAAGCCAGGCTTATAATCCTCGTCCTTAGCATTATTTGCTATTAAAGATTCTACGTCGTTAAAATCATCTTTATTATTTTCTACTTTTTGTTTTGCTTTATCTGCTTTTTGATCATCCATTTTTTGCACAGCTTTTAAGACTGTATCAAAATCATCATGTTGCTTATTAGTAGCCTTTTTATCGTTATCTTTTTTTACTTCCTGCTGTTGAGGAGCTTGTTTTTTATCTGGCTGTTTTTTTTCTTCAACTTTAGTAGCTTTTGCCACAGGAGTTGGTTTTGGTTTCTCCTTAATAATCGGCTTATTTGTTAATTTAGGCATTGGTTGCGGATCTTGTTTCTTTTCTATTTTAGGCTCAGGCTTTGCCGCTTTAGTTGGCTGGCTAGTTTTTACCTGTTCCTTTTTTTGTTCACTTGCTTTTTGTTTATCTGGAGTCTTACTAACTTTAGGTTTAGGATGGCTAGGCTTGATATTAGTTATTTCTTTGATTGGCAATATTTGTACAACTGATATCTGTTCTTGCATATCATGTCTTGATATCCATCTAGGAAGTCCAAATACTAGTACAATAATTACTAGTAGATGAGCTAGTCCTGATAGAATTAATGATCTTCTAGACATTGATATAAAACCTTAAATTTTATTCCTATTGGTTCGTATCGGTTAATAAAGCAACTTGATTAAACCCTGCACTATTAATAGCACCAACTACCTTCATTACTAAGCCATAATCTAAAGTTTTATCACCACGAACAAAAATTCTTGTAGTTTTCTTTTCTCCAGAAATAGCTTCCAATTTAGTTACTAGTTTATCAACTGTAATTTCAGTTTCTTGTAAAAATATTTTACCATCTTTATTTATACTTACAGATAGAGGCTCCTCTTGCGTTTCAACTGGCGCAGCATCACTCTTGGGCAAATCAACATTTACCCCAGATACTAACATTGGCGATGTAATCATAAAAATCACCAACAAAACCAACATAACATCAACTAACGGAGTAACGTTAATTTCTGCCATTGGTCTATATCCAGACCTTGAACCACTATCTCCAGTACCCATTCCCATAAAACAAACCTAAATTACTTTATTAAGAAGCTAAACTATTCCTCTGATATTAAAGAAAAAACTAATACTGAACTTAATTCATTATTAAAATCTTCTAACTTTATTGATACTCTTCTTACTTCATTGCTAAAGAAATTATAAAATATTACAGCAGGTATCGCAGCAACTAAACCAATTCCTGTAGCAAGTAATGCTTCTGCAATGCCTGGCGCAACCACTGCAAGTGTTGTATTTTTTGTTGCTGCAATTGCTTGAAAGCTATTAACTATACCCCAAACAGTTCCAAATAACCCTATAAATGGTGCCGCTCCACCAACTGTAGCCAAGAAAATTAAATCTTTTTCCATTCTCTCAAGGGCTTTATTTTTAACTCTTGCGATAGCATAAAATATACGCTCTTTAGCTTTCTCTTTTATTTCTGCTGATGGATGTTTTACTCCACTTAAAACTCCATCAGTAATTTCGTACATTCCAGCGACAAACATAGCCGCCATTGGATTATCTATTTGTTTTTTTGTCGCAGCATAGAACTGTTTTAAAGCTCTAGTTGACCTGTAAGCATGCTCAAAACTAGCTAATTTATTTTTATTTTGGCGAAAAGTTTTCCATTTATCAAAAATAAGTGCCCAACTCCAAAACGATGCCATAAACAATAAAAATATCACTCCTTTCACCACAATATCTGCTTGCATTATCAAGCTACCAACTGAAAGACTGTGATTTGCTACACTACCAGCGATATTTGCAGCATCAACTACGTTATCTGCCATAAATTCCCTTATATTAATAATGAAATGATTATATTCTTACATGTTGTCACAAAATTACTTAATTTTTTCTTAAATAATACTAATGACAGCTCTTTACCTTGCGCTTCTAATTAATGCAACTTAACTAAAAACACCATAACTAATTACGCCTGAACTTGATTATTATACTACCTAATCTTATAATAAAATAGAAATCTTAAAATATAACGATTTATAAAAAATTATCCTATTGTTGGTGTGTTGCTTACTTGCAAAGATAACAAGAATGAAATTTATTCTAGGAATAAATATTAGCTAAAAGAAAGAAAATATATGACTCAACCAAAAGCCGAAGGTTCTAATCGCATAGCAAAAGTTATTGCTCATTCTGGAATTTGTTCCCGCCGTGAAGCAGAAAAACTAATTACTGAAGGTAAAGTAACCTTAAATGATCAATTGGTTATTAAACCAGGAATAAACGTTACTCCAACAGATATTATAAAGGTTAATGGTACAATAGTGCGTACTCAAAGAGAAATAAAATTATATAAATTTTATAAGCCAGTTGGAGTAATAACTAGCAAAAAAGATCAGCGTGGTCGTAATACTATTTATGATATTTTACCTAAATCTTTTGCACATTTAATTTATATTGGTCGCCTTGACTATAATTCAGAAGGATTATTATTGATGACCAATAATGGAGATTTTTCTAAGAAACTTACCGATCCTAAAAATGCTATAATTAGAACTTATCGGGTCAGAGTACATGGTCATGTTAGTGAAGATAAATTAAATCTTTTACGCAAAGGCATAACCATTAAAGGTATAAAATATGCTCCTGCTGAAATAAATATAGAATCTCAAGGTAATACCAATAGCTGGCTTACTATTTCTATCCGTGAAGGTAAAAACCGTGAAATTCGCAATATGCTAAATCATATTGATTTACAGGTAAATCGCTTAATTCGCACCAGCTATGGTGACATAGAATTAGGTAATTTAAAAATTGGCGATATAAAAAATATTAGCGACCAAATTGAGATATTTTTATAGTTAACAAATTAACAATTTACATAGCAAAAAAGAGAAGATTTAGCCCCTAATCTAGTTGTTCTTATGCCAATCACAAAGCTTATAACTATAGGACTATAACCATCTAAACCTAGATTTACCAATGGACTCAACAGTTGCAACCACTAAAATTTAGTACTATAGTACCTGCTTTATGTCAGTTAAATCTACAAAAATAAAGGCTTTATGCGTATCATTTCTGGAAAATATCGTGGAAGAAGGATCGAGTCCTTAAAAGAACAATCTTTGCGTCCTACTATGGGTGTTGCTCGCGAAGCAATTTTTAATATATTAAGTCATGGTCAATTTAGCGATTTTCTAAATGGCTGTGTAGTTCTAGACTTATTTTGTGGCTGTGCAACTTTATCTGTTGAGGCATTATCCAGAGGAGCAAAACATGTAGTATGCGTTGATAAAGATCCTAATCATTTAAAAATAGCGCAACATAACATAGCTCATATTAATGAAACCAATAACGCAACTTTCTTAAGAATGGATGCCACTCACCTACCTCCTGCAAATATAAAATGTAATTTAGTATTCATTGACCCTCCTTACGAACAAGATCTTATCACTAAAACTCTTCTTAGCATTTACAATAATAAATGGCTCGCTAATGATGCCGTAATAATTGTCGAAGCTTCCTCAAAGAAAGAAATTGAACTTCCAGAATATTTTTCTAAATTAGACCAACGCAAATATGGCAATAGTCAAATTCTGATCCTTAAACAAAATTAATATAATAGATTAAAATTACTATATTATGACACCTCATGAAGATGTAAATAAAATATCCTCCGCTCTATTTAGAGCATTGTCACATAATAACAAAGCATCTGTAAGTATTAATAATAGTAATTCTACAATTCATCACTATTTTCTAAATGGTCATGATCTTTCTATCACTGCAAACCATAATAATAAAAATATACTTCGTGGTATTGTTGATAGCCATGGTTATCATTTAAGGTTTCATGACAATCTTATAGCCAAAAAATTTCTCAGTAATCTTAATGATTCTAAGTCAGGGGTCGATATATTCAACAAATTACAAATAGCTCGCACTGAAAGCATCGCTTTAAAGTCATTCAAAGGTATAAGTAACAATGTTGCGTATAAAATTAAACAAGATTTTAAGCAATTAAAAATTGACGAAAATAATATAAATTATTCCGAACTTATACGTTTTATATTCTTAAAAAATATATTTCCTCTTACTACCCCTAAACACCTTGCTAAATATATTCTTCCTTTAGAAGTAAAATTTACAAAGTATTTAGATAAACTTTCTTCTCACATATACAATCAAGAAAGTTTTTCTCAAGAAGCTTTAAGATTTATTAAAGATCTTGCTCAATTAAATAAAGAACCAGAAGCTAAGCAAGAAAATTCACCAGAATCTGATCAAACTAACGAAGATAATAAATCTAATCAACAGGAACAATCAACTCCATCATCTAATTCAGCAACCTCTTTTAAGACTAGCTCTAAGCAGGAAGAAACTTTCTCGCCAAATCAAGAACAACTTGCCAATATCCCTATAGAAGAAAATATTATTACCAATTTAAACCATAATGAAATATTCGATGCAAATCTAAATCATTCTTATAAACGCTATACTAATATCTACGATGAAATCGTCCACGCAGAGCAATTATGTAACTCTCAAGATTTATCTCGTTTACGCAAACAATTAGATATGAGGCTTGCAAGTCAAGGTCAAGTTCCACGTAATCATGTTAATTTATTGTTGCGTAAATTACTTTCTGAACAAAATATTCGTTGGAATTTAGCCCTAGAAGACGGAATTATTGATTCTTCACGCCTTGCTCAGTTAATTGCCGATCCTAATTATAAGTTATTTTATAAACAACAAGTACAAACTCAAAATTATAATACTATTGTCACTTTATTGCTTGATAATTCAGGATCGATGAGAGGAAGACCAATTACCTTAGCTGCAATGAGCGCAGAACTACTTGCCAAGGTTCTTGAAATGTGTGGAATTAAGGTTGAAATACTTGGATTTACTACTGTTGAGTGGAAAGGTGGCAAGAGCAGACAATTATGGCAAAAAAATGGCTCGCCTAAAGATCCAGGAAGATTAAATGATTTAAGGCATATTATTTACAAATCAGCAGATACTCCTTGGCGCAAAGCCAGAAATAACTTAGGCTTAATGCTAAAAGATGGCATTCTAAAAGAAAATATTGATGGTGAATCTATTGCTTGGGCATATAACCGCATATTAAATCGCTCTGAGGAACGCAAAATACTTATGATAATTTCAGATGGGGCTCCTGTTGACGATAGTACACTTTCTTCTAATAATTCAAATTATCTTGATGATCATTTAAAATATGTAATTAATACTATAGAAAAAGATAAGCTAGTCGAAATAACCGCAATAGGCATTGGTCATGATGTAACTAGATATTACAAAAATGCTGTAACTATTCGTGATGCTTTAGAATTAAGCGATACCATGTTTAAAGAACTAGGTGAATTATTTTCTAAAAAATAATTCACTATTTTTCCTTTACAATCTAACCATAATTAGTATAGATCGTAATTGGTATTAATTTTTTAGTTATTGGTCAATTGTAGATATTTATGCCTAAAG
>CAZTUN010000040.1:0-7377 GCA_964616845.1 uncultured Rickettsiales bacterium
ATAAAATAGAAAAACCAGTAATAGTACAGAATTTAAATGAAAACCAAAAAATAAGTTACGATCTTGCCACTAACAAAGGCAAAGTTTCAGCAGTAGAGCTAAAACTACTTGATGCATAATTATTATGTTATTTAAAGGGATTCTTAGGATTCATATATTTGAAAGAGTCCCTTTATTTTTTAGTTAAGTAAATCTATATTACCCATTTTACATATATAGCAATTATTTTTATTATATTTCAATTGCTGGCTAAACTTAAAATTCTAAGTTAGTTTTAAGATTTTTTAAAAAATTACCCTTAAATCTGGGCTAAATAAAATGGGAATAGCGTTTAGTTATCTTTGGATAAGTTTTTACCAAAGATTGTTGTTCTAATTTTATTATAGTTAAAGGAAATTTATGGTTAATTTTACTGAAATGGGTTTGCCTTACCCAATTCTTGAGGCACTTGAAAAAGCGAATTTTGTAACACCAACTCCAATACAAGAAAAATCTATCCCTCTTGCCTTGCAAGGAAAAGATATATTAGGTTCTGCAAAAACAGGAACTGGAAAAACATTGGCATTTATGTTGCCTTTGGTAGTTAATCTTATGGATAATCCAGGAACAATGGCATTAGTATTGACGCCAACTCGTGAGTTAGCTCAACAGATCGTAAAAATGGCAAATCAATTGCTAAGTAGTAAAAAAACAAAAATAACTACAGCATTATTGATTGGAGGAGAGCCAATACATAAACAGTTAAATCAACTAAAATATGGCGCAAGAATTCTTATCGGTACGCCAGGAAGGGTAATAGATCACTTCGCCCGTAAAAGCGTTAATAAAGATAAAATCTCATTTTTAGTGTTAGATGAAACAGACCGTATACTTGATATGGGTTTTGGCTTGCAATTAGAGCAAATTATAAAGCAAATACCTCGTCAGAGACAAAGTTTATTATTTTCTGCTACCTTATTGCCAAATGTTGAGAAAGAATTAGCAGAAAAATATCTAAATAATCCAGAAAAAATATTTATTGATAATAATGTTATTGCTCCTGCGGTTAACTTAACGCAAGAAAATATTAATGCTGAAGAGAAAGAAAAATATAATATTTTGAATACTCAATTAGGACAAAGAGAAGGTTCGATCATTGTGTTTGTTAAGACCAAATATGGTGCAGATAAATTAGCAGTTAGATTGCAAAAAGAAGATCACTCTGTTGCAGCAATACATGGAGATTTGAGGCAGCATAAACGAGAAAGAGTTATGAATGCTTTCCGTCAGGGAAGGGTTCGTATTATGGTAGCAACTGATGTTGCAGCACGTGGAATTGATGTTCCTCATGTACAACATGTTATTAACTTTGATTTACCAAATGCGCCAGAAGATTATGTACATAGGATAGGTAGAACTGCAAGAGCAGGTGCTGAAGGAGCTGCATTAAATATTATTAGTCCAGCAGATAAAAAAAATTGGTTAGCTATAGATAGAATGCTTAATCCAGATAATTATAAAGGACAGCCAAGATCTGGAGATGGCAATAAATCTTCAAGATCAAGAAATAGCAATAAGTTTTCTTCTAAAAGAAAAAGATTTGGTGGTAATTCTAGGCGTTCGGATAATTTCTTTGAATCAAGAAATGCAGATAATAATAATGATTTTGTAAAATCTGATCGACCAAAGCATTCATCAGATTCTAAAAGATTTTCTAAGCCTACTGAGGCAAAACAATCTGATCATAGAAGTGAATCAAGAGAATATAGAAAATCTTCTGATTCAAGACGTTCTAACTATTCTAATGATTCTGATGAGTTCAGACGTTCTTCTGATTCAAGACCAAGACATTCTAGTGATAAGAGATCAAGAGGTTTTAATAACTCTAGGGATTTTACTCGCTCTAGAGATTCTGATAATGCAAGTGAATTCACAGATTTTAATAAACCTAGACGTTCAAGGGACTCTAATCAAGCAAGACGTAATGATTCTTCAGAGTTCAGACGTTCTTCTGATTCAAAACGCTCTAGTTATTCTGCGGATTCTTCTGGAGAATTCAGACGTTCTTCTGATTCAAGACGCTCTAGTTATTCTGGGGATTCTTCTGGAGAATTTAGACGTTCTTCTGATTCAAGACGCTCTAGTTATTCTGGGGATTCTTCTGGAGAATTTAGACGCTCTTCTGGAGATAAACCAAGACAATCAGGTAATTCTAACCAATTTACTCGCACTAAGCGTTCTGGCGAATATCAAGAAGTACGACGTCCTAGGAGTAATGAAGGAAAAAGTAGATTCTCTGGTCAGAATAAAAGGAACAATAATAGATAAGTATTAATGACCTAAATTGGTAGAATAACCTAGTTAGTTATAGTATATAGAGCAAAGTTTAACAACTATGTTTGTAATATTGATAATAATCTTAACGGTATATTTCTATTAAAATGTTGTCGCTACCTTATTCATATTTATTACAGTCTTTTATAGTAGGCATATTAATAGCGGCTCCTGTAGGTCCAATAGGTTTGTTGTGTATTAGAAAAACATTACAATTTGGCTTTAGGGCAACTATTATTATTGGCTTTGCTGCGGCTCTGGCGGATAGTTTATATGGTTTTTTAGCAAGTGTTGGAGTAAATTCAGTCTCAGGTTTTATACAAAAAGAAAATATTGCCTTAAGAATATTTGGAGGCTTATTTTTATTATTATTGGGAATAAAAGAAATTAGAACCAACACTAAAAATATAAAAGATATTAGTGAAATTGCTGTTCCAAATTCTAGTTATGTAAAGTTATTTATTAAGACCTTTATTTTAACTATTACTAATCCATTAACTTTATTTAGTTTTGCCGCAATTTTTGCCAGTATTAATATGGCTAAATTAACACTAGAAAATTCATTTATAATAGCTCTTGCTATATTTAGTGGCTCTATTACTTGGTGGGTATTATTAGGTAGAATTACTTTAACAACTAAAAAATTCTTAGCGGAGAGCTTATCGCATCGAATTTATGTTGCAACAGGAATAATGCTTATATGTTTTGCACTATGGTCGTGGATTAGCTTACTATTTGTTTAGTTTTTTAGTAGGCTAGATATCAATAACATTTGGTATAACAAATATATTGTCTTTATTAAAACCAAGTTTAATCAAATTTTCTCTAGAATTATTATTTATAGTGAATACATAGTCAGCTTGTTTAATATGTTTCATTTTGCAACCATGATTTACGGCAATAAGTGGAATTGATTTTGGTATAGCTTTTCTAATTATTGGAAAATTTCTTTCATTGTGCATTATAACAAGATCTGGCTTTATTTTAGCAATTAGAGACTTAATTTCAAAATATAGTAAAAATCCTAAATATTTTTTATGGATAAAGCTACTTTTATATATTGAATCGCAACTAGATAATAATTTTGTATTAGGAATATAAGGTTTTGGCAATATACAAAATACTTTATGCTTTTGCTTTTTTAGCATAATAGAGTAATTTATAAAGGCTTCTTCAAGTCCTCCAGCCTTTCTATTATAGGAAATATTAAGAATTTTCATGAGATTTTATTTTAAAGTCATTAGATATTTTATCAAGAGCATCTTTAATTTTTTTGCTTACAATATCGCTAGAATAATTACTTACTAGTGTTTTATAAGCATTATTGGCTAAAAATTCTCTAAGGTCATTATTTTCTAATAAAAGAGCAATCTTATTTGCCATATCACGTGAGTCTTTTTTTTTGCAAATAAGCGCATCATAATTATCATTAAGAATATCAATAGGACCTTCACAATCTGTTGAAACAATAGGGACTTTATATTTCATGGCTTCTAGTAAAACAATTCCAAAAGCCTCATCAATAGATGATAAACAAAATATATCAATTTGGCTAAAAAAATTATCTTTGTCGCTGATCCAGCCAATTATTTTAATTTTATCGTCTAATTTGTATTCTTGTATTAAAGACTCAACTGTTTTTCTTAATATACCATCACCAGCAATTATAGCTCTAAAAGCAATTTTTTCTTTATTTAGGACATTTAATGCTTCAATGAAATATTCTACGCCTTTCTCTTTAGCTAGTCTTCCTAAGAAGCCAATAACAGGTGGGTGATGATTTTCTTTTAATAACATATTGTTTTGTAGATTTAAATGATTAGGGATCAAAAAAATATTATTAAGATTCATGCCATGATCTGTAACTTTCTTTAATGTAGTCCTATTTAGCACGAAAGCATAATCAGCTAAAGCGGTTTTTTTAGGATTAGTTCCATGATTCATAGAAATGACAGGACATAAATTATTTGCAGCTTGCTTAGATATTTTTGTTATCCTGCCACTATTGGCGATAATAATATCTATTTTATATTTCCTTACCAAATAACGAATTTGATATTTTAGAATGAAATCAAATATTCTTGGATTTTTATATAATTTATTATTTTCAAATATTCTTAGTTGTTTAGAAACAAGAAGAGGAGTAATTTTAGCATTCTTAGGAACAAGACAATAAACGTTAGAAAATTCTTTTAATATATTACACATTGAAAAATAAGAATATTCGGTGCCAGCGAGCCAAGGAAGATGTAGTATATTTAAAACATTCATTATAGAGACCAATTTAAATTTATACTTGGTTGTTCACTGTGTACATTAGAATGCAAAAAATCATAATTATTTATAAAAATTTAGTCTGCAAATTGATTTTTATAAAGATTAGCATATTCGCCATTATTGGCAAGTAGCGTCTTATGATCACCAATTTCTAATACTTTGCCTTTAGACATAACTATAATTTTATCTGCATTAATTACGGTGGATAATCTATGGGCTATAATCAAAGTTGTACGATTAACCATAAGCTTAGTTAAAGCTTTTTGAATAAGGGTTTCAGAGGTAGGATCTAGAGCTGAAGTTGCTTCATCTAATAATAATATTGGACAATTACGTATAAAGGCACGGGCAAGGGCGATACGTTGCCTTTGTCCTCCTGACAATTTTTGTCCATTTTGTCCAACCTGAGTTTGATATTTTTCAGGCATTTCCTCTATAAAATCATGAGCTTCTGCAAGTTTGGCTGCTTTTATTACATCAAGCTCGTTTGCGTTTTGATTGCCATAGGCAATATTGTCGTAAACTGTTGTATCAAAGAGTTGAATATCTTGGCTAACATATGAAATATTATCGCGCAAAGAATGTATAGTATATTCTCTTATATCATGACCGTCTATCTTTATGCTTCCTGATTCTGGATCATAAAAACGTAATAACATATTGAAAATAGTACTTTTCCCAGCCCCGGAATGTCCAACCAGTGCATATGTTTTGCCTGCCTCAACATTAAAACTAATATTATTTAGGGCAGCACGTTCATTTATATAGCCAAATTTTACATTATCTAGTTCTATATTTCCTTTGCAATTTTCTAATTTTTTTGCATTAGGGCTATCTACTATTTTGATAGGAGTATCTAATATTTCAAAAACTCTTCTTGCCGTTATTAAACAAAGATGCATTTGTACATTTATTCCGCCTACTGATTTTGCGGGCTTATAAGCATTCATAAGGGCAGCAAAAAAGGCAAAAAAACTTCCAGGAGTTGCTTCTCCAGAAAGAACCATGTTTCCTCCATAAAATAAAACAAGTCCTATACTAATACCAAGTAATGTTTCGTTTAGAGGAGAGGTTATATTTGCAGTTTTAGCGACTTTGGTTGCAATACTTAACATTGAATTTAAAGCTTTTTTTAGTCGGCTAAGCTCATATTCTTCAGCGTTATAAGCCTTAACAACTCTAATTGCACGCAAAGAATCATCTATCAGAACTGTAAATAATTCAAGATGTTCTTGATTATTATTCATATGCTTATTTAGGCTACGGTATATTTTATAAATAGGATAAATTGCAAATGGCACTACAGTAAAAGCAATAATTGCTAATTTGAAATTAGTGATAAACATTACGCCAATTAAAAGCAATAAAGTAAAAAACTGTTTAAAAACACCGCTTAATATAAGGTTAATTGCGCCAATCATTCCGTTAATATCAAAAATAATATTTGAGATCATTTTACCAGAAGATTGATTGGCAAATTCTTCGATGTCGCCAAAAAGAAATCTTTTGTAAAGGCGATTGCGTAAATCATTATTAAGTTTAGTTGTAGTAATTTGTGATAAAGTTAACTGAAAGAAAGTAGCAAAGCCACGTATAAAACATGTTATAACAACTAAAATAGGCATTAAATATAATAAATATTCACGATCTGATACATGAAATTTTTCTTTTATTTTTCCTACAATTGATACTTGCTGTAAAATCTTTTTAGCATGCTCAGAGCTGCTAAATAAAGTGCTATCAATGGCGGGTTGAATTAATAAAGCCTGAAACGAAACAGTAAAAGAGATTAAAAGCATCAATAATATAGCAATAATTATAGGTCTCCAATGCGGTAAGATTACTTCTAAAATTAACCGTTTTATAAGATTATATTTTGAATATGGATCTTTTACAAATTGCATTATAATGCCTTTAAAGTAATGGGTGTAAATTAGTTTAGGGTTATATCATAAACTAGATAAATATCAAAATATAAGCTCTTAATATATCAAATATCTCAAAACTATTATAAGAGATAATTTGTTTAGCTTAATATATTACATTAAAGAAACAAATTAGTATCTGATTCCAGATTAGAGCAATTTTTTTGGCTTGCAGGAAGATTATTATTTTATGTTATTGTAGCATTTTAATATATTAAAGTTATATTTAAATATATTTTTTAGATTTAACATGATAACTTTTCGGATATCCTTAAAATTTCTGCAATACTTAAACATTATAGCTATAGTTTCATATCTTTGTATTTTCTTGTAACGAGAAGAAATATTATCATTAGATCTATTAATCCAAAATACTCCAACTTCGTTAATAGGATAAAATAAATATTTGTTATTGCTTGTAACTAAAGCCATATTGAATTCATAATCGCAGGTACAACTATTTTTTTCATTAAAAGAAAATTTATCAAAAATATGCTTTTTATAATAAAAAGCTTCTCCTGGGGCTATGGGAGGAAATTTTCTTAGATTTTTTGGAGTAAATTTTATCGCAGCACTTTGATTTAGCGTTATTTGATCAGAGGCAATTATATATGAGTTAAAATAAATTACATCATAGTTATAATTTATTAGACTATAATACGACATTTTAGTGTAGATATCTTTGTGCAATAAGTCGTCTGCTCCTAGAAAGCCAATAATATCTCCAGTAGCGATTCTAACAGCTATGTTTCTTGCATTATGAATGCCAGTATCGGAGCTATTTATCCAAATTATTAATTTGGGATATAAATTTATATATTTTCTTATAATTTATTTTTCATATATTTATCTTCATTACTAA
>CAZTUN010000040.1:7387-13198 GCA_964616845.1 uncultured Rickettsiales bacterium
TCCATCGGTTGACTTTCCGTCAACTATTATCAGTTCTTTATGTTCGTAATCTTGCTGTAAAAAAGATTCTATAGCATGCGCTATTGTCTCTTTCGTATTTAAAGATGTAATTATGGTGGTGATTTTTATTGCCATAATTTTTGCTTAATTGATATTGCAGTTCCTAATGTACAAGTAAATATTTTATTATAATTTTTTGTAGTATTTTAGCTCTTTCCATACAGTTTTGCCAAACATTATTCTAAAGATGGCTTTTTTTATTTTATGTTTATTTAAATAAGCTATAGCTCTAGACACTATTTGGTTAGAAGATACAGAGTTTTTTTCTATGTTATTTTGCGCAATTAATAAACTATTATCAAAACAATGATTAATAATATTGATTTCGTCGGAAAAAGTTATTGGCTGAAATAAAGAAAATTCTGAAGTATTTTTAATACAGCAAGTCATACGTTTTGAGAAGGATAATTTATTATTTTGTATACCATGAGCAAGAAGTAAATTGACAATTCCTTGGTCTAATAGGGATATTTCGTTCTTATAAAAATGTAATAAAGAATTGCTAATTAAGCATTGGGATAAGCTTAAATTTGTAGAAACTATATGATTTAGATTTATATTTTCAAAAAATAAAACTTCTTTTTTATGAGATTTCTTGGAAGTATTAGTAAACAAGCCTGAATAAGCTATGTCGCAAGAAGTATCGTCAAATTTTCTTTTTAAAATTGCATAATGATTTTTGTGCAAAATTATATTAGGTAGTATAATCGAAGTTTGTCCTTTACTAGGAAGTTGTTCTATCAGCTTTGCCAATAACATTCCTTTAGATAGTAACTTTTCTTTATTATTGGAGATAAAGATCTTTTGATAAAAGAATTTTATATTAGCGAAATTATACTTACTACCTAGTTTTTGGATATCTTTTTCTAGGCAATGATCAATAATTACAAATATTCTTACATTGACATTTTCTTGATTTTGTATGTTAGAAACTGTTTCGTAAAAATCTTTGTTAATATATGGCAAGTCCCAAATTATCACTACATCAATAAAATCCTCTTTATTTTGAGAGTAAAAAAGAGATTTATTTAATAATTTATTTTGATGGTCAGTTTTTATAATATTATTTAAGCATTTCTCCAAAGTATAATCATTTCTAATTATGTTTTGAGCTTTTAAAGCCTTATCTTTTGCTTTATCTATATTATTTAATATCCATCTATAATGAGCCATTATAGCTAAGAAATTATTATTTGCAGAATCATAGTCATAATTAAAATATAAAACAGAATCGCCAAATATTTGCTTTACAAAAGGATTGTCATCAGTAATTATTACCGCTCCTGCCGCAGCAGATTCATAAATTCTGCTTGAAGCCGCTCCTTCTTTTCTATGTTCATTTGAGGATATAACTAAAGATATTCCACATTGATTAATGACCTTAATTAATGATTTTCCGTCGAAATCTATAGATCCTTGATAAGATTTATATCCTTCCCATGGCTTAACTCCTCCAAACTCTTCAGGACCATAAATACAAATAGCATTTTTGGTATCGATCATTTTAAATAAATTATGATGCCTACCATAACTGTTACTGATGCGTTCCCAATTTATTCCACAATAAAACATTTTTGAATTTTTTGTTAAAGAGGGAGGAAGAAAATAATCTTCAGGTACTGAGGGTAAAAATAAAGGAATGTCAGATATTTGATGATTAGTATTTCTTATAATTGTCCTAGCTACATCTAGAACTCCTTTAGATGGATATCCAATGAAGGAGTCACACATGATTATATTAGCATAATAAGTTTTCCATAGATTTTGATCTAATATATATTTATGAGGATTCCATAGAGCGTGGTAATAAAAACTATCAATAAATTTAGGAGTCGAGTAATGTAATGAAAGTACGAAATCTATTTCAGTTGGATCGATATAATTGTCGGTTAGGTGAAGATTATTTTCTATAATTCGACCAAAATTATCTATGACTACAATGCTATGATTTAATACTTTTGCGGAATAAATAAGTCTTTCGATAAATTCAAATTCAGCATTTTTAACCCCAGGCCAAGGCATAATAACAGCAAATTTCATAACACTTCACTTTAAGATTGTTATAGTAGACCTCAAAAATAGCCAAAACTTTTATAAATATCAATTGTAAACATTATATATGCAAGACTATTATTATTTATAATCAATCAAATGTAGATAGCAAAAAAATACTATTGGCTAGGCATTAAGCTTTATAGACTCTAGATGAGAATAGATGTTGTAATTTTCTTTATTATAGTAAAAAACCGTACAAGGAGTTTTGGCAAACAATTCATAATTATGCTCTTTTAAAAACTTATAAATAGAAGAATTTGACAATTCTTCTAAGGGTGCTACTTCTAGCTGTTCGATGGCGACAATTTTAGGTTTGTATTTTGTCCAATTGTTGGATTTTAAAACTTCTAGTTCAAGCCCTTCTACATCTATATTTATAAAATCAATAGTTTTTTTATCAAAATTATATTGATCTAAAATTTCTGCTATGGTTCGCACTGGTACAACATGAGTTGATATTAATTTACTATTGAAATATTTTTGGTATTTTTGTGCGGTTTGCTCACACATGGTGTTTTCTTGAGGATTCTCAAAAAGATATAAAGTTTGATTTGAACTGGTATTAGAGATAGCTAATTCTAAGTTAATATCTTCAGGGCGCATTTTATCAAATTTATCTTTTGAGCCAAGTGCTGGGTCAATATTTATACCCCTCCAGCCATTTCTATAAAACAAATATGTAAGGGAGTGGGTTACAGGATCGTGAGCTCCTATGTCAACATAATAACCCTCTCTAGTAATGTCGCCATTTTTGTTAAAAAGTTCGTATATTATTGCATCTTCAGCATGAAAAGCGTAATAAGGAGTATCGGATTTTAAAGAAGTTATTTTTAAATTATCAGGAGAATTAGTTTTTTTTGATAAATATCTAATAAAAAGTCTTTTATAATAAATTTTAAATTATAAAATTTAGAGATCAGTTTTGAAATAAACATTTATTCATCCGTATAATATAAATATATTAGACTTTAATCATAAGATTACTTAAAAATCATTATCATACATTATATATTATATCTATTTCTTTTATAAGAGACTTTAATTTTTTATTACTCATCAATGTTGATGATGCTCTTTTTACAGAGGAAAAATTTGTATTATTGGTAGATATAGTTGAGATTATTAAATTATTATCGAATTTATTTGTAGCTGCTATTTTTAAACCAACCTCATATTTGGATATAGGATTATCAGAGCATATATTAATAATACCAATATTTTGGTTAGCAATTTTTTTATCTAATGCTAAAGCTAATTTAGCTGCTTGGTCAAAGCTTAGAGTATTTCTATAAGAATCAGAAAACATTTCCATAGTATTGCCTGATTCAATAGTATCTAATATAATATCGTAAAAGTGTTTTTTATCTATAAGGCTTTTGCCAATTAGGAAAGGATAGCGAATAACGTTATAGCCCTTAGTTAGAGTTAGTTGTTCAGCTTGATGCTTTAGTTTGCCATAAAGATTTACAGGATTGCATTGATCATCTTCAGAGAATATTTTACCATTGATACTTTCACCATAAACAGAGTCAGAAGAAGAATAGTAGAAATTAAAAGGATTTCCCATATTATTTAAAAAATGGCTCAATGCGGTTATGTTTATATGCCATGCTATATGAGGAAATTGCTTTACTTTATCTGGATGGTGATATGCAGCTAAAAATATTATAACGGTATCTTGAATTATATCTTTAATTTTATCACAAAATTTTTCTATTTCATTAAGATTTGATATATCTAGTTTTATCCATTCTACGTTTGGAAAATTTAATTGCTTGGGTATTGATGAAGTGTAAGTTGCTATAATTTTTTTATTTTGTCTAGTTAAGTTTTTTATAAAGTAACTTCCAAGATAGCCAGAACCACCAATAATTACATACATTATAATACCTACGGATTTATATTATCTATGAATATCAATTTTATAAGAAGTATTCTCAACTCCTAGGTCATAAAAACTAACTAAAATAGTTTCTTCTAGAAACTCAAAAGAATGATTTACTCCTTTTTCTATAATAAAGAAGTCATCTTTTATAATATTATAAATTTCTTTAGTGGTTTCTTTTTGTAAAACTAAGTTAAAGCTACCTTTTATAATAAAAAACATCTCACGATTATTAATATGATAATGATTGCCTCTTAAGCTTCCAGGATAAGACGTAATTATATTTGCTTGATTCCAACCGCCCTTACCAAATAATTGTTTTAAACAGCCCCGCTCATCTTGGAAGTTAAACTCAACTTCACAAAATGTTATTAAATTAGAAGTATTTTTTCTACTATTCATATTTACCTTGTTAAGAAATCGCTAGTTGCTACTCTCTCTCTCCAGTAATTTAATAAATCAAGCATTGTTTGCTCAAAAGAAATTACGGGTTTCCATCCTGTATGTTTCTCAAATTTAGAAGTATCTGGAACTTGTAAATCAGCATCGATAGGACGTAATCGTTCAGAATCAGTTTCTACTTTAATTTTATCTTTCATTGGCGAGAGATTGATAAGATGATTTAGCATATCTTTTATAGTACAAGTATACTGACCTCCGATGTTATAATACTCTCCAGCAATAGGATTTACAGTTACAAGCATATAATAAGCTCTGATAGCGTCTCTAACATCGGCAAAAGTTCTTAAAGAGTCAAGATTTCCTGTTTTAACTATAGGGGCAATTTTACCACTCTCAATTAGGGCAATTTGTTTAGCAAAAGTAGATTCAGCGAAAACGTCACCTCGACGTGGACCTGTATGAGTAAACATACGTGTAGTCATTACTGTCATGTTATATGCTTCAGCGTAATACCTGCCGATTAGGTCTGTGCCAACTTTTGAAATTGCGTAAGGAGACGCTGGATGAAATGTACATTCTTCGTTGATAGGAAGCTTTTCTTTAGCGACTCGACCAAATACCTCAGAAGAAGCGCAAATATGTATAATGGCATCTTTACAATGGTTGCGCAGAGCTTCAAGTACTCTAGCCGTACCTTGTATATTTGTCTCTAAAGTATCAAGAGGGGCAGTAAAACTAGTTTTAGGATAGCTTTGAGCTGCCAAATGAAAAACATAGTCAGGGCGACTTTCTTTTATTGCATTATCTATGCTTATATAATCTCTTAAATCTGCATAGATTAGATGAAGCCTATCTTTTTTATTTATTCTGTTTAAATGATGAGATAAATTATCAAGAGGGCTTCTCCATCTGCATATGCCATAAATTTCCCAATCAGTATTGTCTAACAGGAAATCCGCCATATGCGATCCAACCATGCCAGTGATGCCAGTGATAAGTGCTCGTTTTTTCTTAAACATAATTAATAGCCTGTGTTAAATTGGTTATTGTAAAATTTGCTTTAGTTGTCAACGGATTAATATTATTTTGGTCGAATAAAATTGTTGTTCCGATTCCTGCGTTTATTCCAGCTTCAATATCGCTTTCCCTATCGCCGATTAGTATAGAATTTTTAAGGCTGATGTTAAATTCCTTTTGTGCTTTTAAAATCATTCCTGGATTAGGCTTGCGATCAAAAGAATCTAGCTTATATATACCTTTTCCGTGTTCTGCATGATAAGGGCAGAAATATGTTTTACAAATGTTAATGCCTAATAGTTCAAATTTATTTTCCATCCATTTAGTTAGAATTTGAAATTGTTCTTCTGTGTAATAGCCACGCGCTATGCCAGATTGGTTAGTAATTATAA
>CAZTUN010000041.1:0-9490 GCA_964616845.1 uncultured Rickettsiales bacterium
GACAGTATCTTTAGCCCTAACTGCCGCTGAAACTGGTCACTTAGTATTTGCCACCCTTCACACTAATGGTGCGCCTAGCTCTATTAATCGTATACTAGACGTATTTCCTCCTGCACAGCAAGCCCAAGCAAGGACTCAATTATCCCAATCTTTAAGGCTAGTTGTAACTCAACAATTAATTAAACGCTGCGATCGTGCAGGTAGGGTTGCTGCATTTGAAGTAATGGTATGTAATGTTGCAGTAGCAAACTTAATTCGTGAAAATAAAGTGTTCCAAATAGAACATGCTATGCAAACTGGTAAATCTCTTGGTATGATGACTATGGAGAGTTCAATAAATGAACTATTAGAAAAACGCATTATCAAAATAGAAGATGTAGCGCATAAATAGTGCTATTATAATAATATGAAAAATGTTTCTCTATCGATATATAAGCAAAGACAACGAGGTTTTTCCTTGCTCGAATTATTGATGGTTCTTGGCGTAATTGCCATTCTTGCTGTATTTGCAATACCAAACGAGAATACCAGACAAAAACAAAAATTTACTAATAGCTACAATAATATAATTTCATCTCTAATAATTGCTCGCGATCATGCCATAACTAAGAGTAAAACCTTTAGTGCTTTTATTGGCAGTGATTCTTTGGGAGCTAAAATTGTTGTTTATGCTTCGCCTATTGCTACGAATACTTGTTCTAGTAGTGGAACTTGGAATAAAATATCTGAAATAAAATTGGAGCTACCTGTAAATTATGGCATATATTTAAATGACCTTCAAATAGATACACAAGCTCTTAATGATGCCTCAGGAAATAATCAAATATGTTATTATATGGATGGTTCATCTTCTGGCGGAGAAATTAAATTACAGTTAAATAATAATTTATCTGGAAAAAATTTAGGCACAGCTACCATAAATATAGTTCCTGCGACTGGTTATAATGACATTTCAGTAGCACCATAATAATTGTTATTGTAAAATCATCCTTATATTATTTTTTAAAAGCTAATTAACTTTAGGTAAAATTAAGTTGGCTATTTTTAATAGAAAACCATCGACAATCTCTATCTCAATTAATGAAAAGGGTTTTTCTTTAATTGAGGCTCTTATCGCAACTGCGCTTATTGCAATTGGATTCACCAGCGTATTACTTGCAAATTCAGCATCTGAAATAGCCTTAAGGCAATCTATAGCTAGACAAAAATTACAAATGCAGGCTGATCAAATTATTAATATCATTGATGCTGACCATGCCAATATAGATAGTTACAATTTTGATTTTAATAACTGTCCAGATTCGCCTCCAGATGAAGCAACTTCGCCGACATATTTATTACGAGAATATGAATGGTGTCAGCGTATGAACAGTGAAGTTATAGCTCCTTATGCTTCTAATCCTGTAGACCATAGAACTATTACAATCTCAAATATTGCTAGCCAACCTAATCAAAGAATTGTTGATATTAATTTGGAAGCATATAACCAAAAAGTACAAATAGCGATGAAGAGGATTTTTAATGTTACGCCGTAAATATCACTCTTTAGGTTATTCTTTGCTAGAACTAATGCTTGCAGTTGCGGTTGGATCAATTGTTCTTGCTGCAACTTATGCTTCATATGTTACGATTTCAAAACAATATAATAGAATTGCTGCTATTTCTGAAGTACAGAACAATGGCAATGGTGCATTAAACTTTGTTACACGTCAAATACGAATGGCAGGGTATATTTTTTATGATGATAATATGTTGTCAAAATTTGGTTCAATTACAACTCCTGTAGCTTTAACAGATAGTGGTGATAGTATTTGTTGCGATTCTATAACTATTATTTACGATCAATCTGCTGACATTAGACTAAAAAAAGAATTTTATGTTGCAACAAAAACAGACACTAATCCAAGAATTAGAAATGCTTTATATGTAAAAACAAGTACTTGGAATGGAACTTCGTGGGATATATCACCTAATTCAGATTTGGTTGCTGATTTTATAGATAATTTTCAAGTAATTGGTAAAAATCCTAATAGTTCTGGAATACCAACTATTATTGATATTAGCATGACATTTGAAAGTAAAACAGCTTTGGATAAAACTTACAGTTTTACTTCGCCAAATTATAATGCTGGAAATTATATTTATTCTGCTAATGATAAATATTACCGAGATAATTTTTATGGGACTATTAAAATTAAAAATCTTCAATAGATTTTTAGTACAACATGTAAAGACAGATTATCAAAATGGCAACATATTGATAACTACTTTATTAATGTTAGTTGCTATGGGACTACTAGGAGTTGGCATACTTCAATTGGCAGTACGGCAATCGTCCTTATCTGCAAATAAAACCATTGATTCTCAACTGCTTAATATTACAGACTCTTGTGCTTATACAGTTATGGATTGGCTAGGACAACAATTACGAACTCCTAGCAATATTCCTGATTTATCAATAGCTAATTTAGATAACTTAATAATAGCTAGTAATAATTCTACCGCACAAAGTAAGTTATCTGCTTATAGTTATACTTGTCATGCTACTTATATTACAAGTAATAACCAAGCAACTAATCAAGTTGGTGAGGAATTGGGTAATCGAGGTGGACAATATAATTCGACATTAAATACTCTGCCTACCGATTATTTTATGGTTACGGCAGTAGGAACTGGTTCACAAAATTCTACAAGAACTATTAATACAATAATTTCTACACAATATTAATGATGATTTATGAAAAAATTTGTAACAATTTTTATTACCCTATGTTTAATATCGAATAAAATATTTGCTTGCGACTTAAGCAAATTACCTTTTGATAAACCTATAGATAATTTAATTAATGACTTTAAATTAGACGATAAAACTAATCGCTCCCTTCGTAATATAAAATTATCTCAAAATGGCACAGCTTGGCTAAAAGCTAAGCAAATTTGTAAGGAATTCTCTCCAAATACTAGTTTGGCATTAGATTATATAAAAAATAAACTGACCCAAGTAAGGTTCAAACAAATAAATCAAAATGATACATCTTTATTCTATAATATATTTGAAAGTAATTATGGCAAACCTGACAATAAATATTTTTTAGATAAAAAGAAAACCTACTTTCGCAGTAACTGGATAAAAAAAGACGATTTCTTAATTATTTATGCTAACTATACTCAAGATAAAAAACATATCGAGTATGCAGAGATAACTAGCCATTATAAAGATGGAAATAGAAAATTTAAGAATACTAAAAAACCTCAGAAGAACCTTACCCCTAAAAAAGGTAATCAACCATGAAAAGAATAATTTTCTTAATATTTATTATCTTCATTATTAATTTGAGCATGGCTAATGCCAAGTCTCCTCCTCCTGGCAATGGTGGAAGTAGCGTTAGATCTAATGTATTAATAATGTTAGATGTATCTGGTAGTATGAATAATATAGCCATTCCTGAGATTGATATGGAAACTCCCAATGACTTAGCTTTTAATTCTAAGGGAGATTTAATTGTTGCAGATAATACTGCTAATAATATCCAAATTTTTGATAGCTCAGGTCGCCTGATTTCTACATTTGGTGAATATAATTCTGATAGCTCCGTAGTTAATGGAAAATTTAAATATATATACTCAGTTGCTGTAGATTCAGAGGATAATATCTATGTCTCTGATCAAGGAGAAGGAATAATACAAATTTTTAGCCCAAGTGGTGTTTATAAATCGCAAATCACCTTATCTACACCATCTTTTGCTGGAGCTATTAGAATAGATAGTCAAAATAATATATATGTAGTAAATGGTGATGGTAAAATTGAAAAATATGACTCTAGTGGCAATAGAATATCTATATGGAATAATGCTCCAGCTAATTTTATAAGCATAGATCGCAATGATAATTTATATCTAACCACACAATATCAAGGTAATGCTAATCATAGTATATTTACTTTGTCTTTAAATCAGAATTTTGTTTATAAATATGATAATAATGGAAATTATCTTAGTTCTTTTACACTAAATTTTGGTAGTAATGGGATCGCTTCAGGAATTAATGTTAATTATGATGGCACTATTTATGTTGCTGATTCTTTTTTCTTAAGTAACTTAATTCATCAATATGATGCAAATGGCAATGAAATAGCCGTGTATGGTAATAACTCAATTAGTTTTTCAGCTCCTCAAGGTATGATAAGCGACACTTATGGTAATTTATGGATTGCAGATAGTGGAAATAGCCAAATTGATAGTCTTGATGGAACAGTATTTAATAAACCAACACAGGCTCTTACTGAAATTCAATTAATTACCAACGCCATAAATGCAGTAGTTGCAAATAGCGGACTTAGCGAAAATGCTAATTTTGGTTTAATGACTTGGAGTTCCGATCCTAATGGTGGTAACTTAATTGTTCCTATATCAAATCAAGGAGCTAGTTTAATTCCTAATGCATTATCTGCTTATACTTGCGATAAGCCGACAACTATTACTTGCACACCTCCTGCTGGAAGTACCATAATCTCTAGCGCAATGCTTACCGCAAAACAGTATTTTTCTGGACAATATAATGGGCTTAGTTCTCCTATTAATCCTAATGCTAAAGATTGTCAGCAAAATATTATAATTTTAATGAGTGATGGTGGCTGGGATCAGCAAAATGGTCAAACCGCTAATAATCTTGCCGCACAATTATATTCTGATTATGGCGTAAAAACATTTGCTGTTGGTATATTAACAGGAAATAATCCACAATATGTTGATATATCGCAAGCTGGAGGATCTTATCCGCTATCTCCTCTTTATGCCTCAAATACTCAAGAATTAATAGATAATTTAACCGCATATATAAGCAGGTCTATTGCAACTACTTTAACTTTTAGTGCTCCTACTATAATTCCTGGTTTTAAAGATAATGGTAGCTTAATTCAGTCTGTATTTGAATATAGCTCAATTCATCAATGGAAAGGACATTTATATAAGTATAAATTAGATTCTGAAGGTAATATAAGTACCTTAGTATGGGACGCAGGAGCTTTATTAAACCAAACTAGTGCAGATTCTAGAAAAATCTGGACAGCCGCACAAGGACTTTCTAATAGTCTTAATAATTTTACTCTTGATAATATTAAATTACTTGCCCCTCCCCTTGAATTAAATCTAAGCCAACCCCTTACTCAAACTACCTTAAGCAAATTAATAAGTTTTGTCAGAGGAAAAGATGCTTTCTCAGAATTTGCATATGGCATAGATAGCGATGGAGATAGTTTATTAGCAGGAGAAAGATGGAAATTAGCAGATATCTATCATTCTCAGGCAATTTCAGTTGGACCTACTCTTGCTACAGTTTCTAATAGTTCTAATATTTATACCGAGGATTATTATCGTTTTGTTAATGGATATTCGCAATTTCAACAAAGTGGTCTATGTGGAACAAATTGCTTAGAACGACAAGAAGTTATCTATGTAGGAAATAACGACGGTATGCTTCATGCCTTTGATAGTAAAACAGGAGAAGAATTATGGGCATTCATACCTCCAAGTATCCTTCCACGCTTAAATGAAATGATGTCTACAGACACTGGAACAAGCACTAGTATTTATGGTGTTGACGGCTCTCCTGTAGTTAAAGATATTTTTTATGATAATAGCTGGCATACAGTTTTATTATGTGGACTAAGACAAGGGGGAAACTCTTATTTTGCACTTGATGTAACTAATCCAAATTCTCCAAAACATTTATTTACATTTCTTTCTGATCCTGTAAATAATTTAATTCGTTACTGGTCTGAAGATGGAACTTTAACCAGCTACTCCACCGCTGCTGGAGCAACTAATCCTCCCCCTAGCAACATGGATTTTTCTGGACTTGGAGAAACATGGTCTACTCCAAATATAGTAAAAATAGAATTAAACGGAAAAACAACTTGGGTAGCTATTTTTGGTGGTGGTTACAATAATAAAATAGCTAATTATGGTTCAAACTTATTTATTATTAACATGGAAAAAGGCGGCGAGATTATAAAAAAACTTACCGTAGCAGATAGTACAAATAGCGTAGTAAATTCAGTTCCACCAACCGTAACAGTGATAAATTCAGATTCAACCACGAGCTTTAATAATCCTGGTGCCTTAGTATATTTTTCTGATCTTCAAGGAAAATTATGGAAAGTAAGTTTACTCAATGACAGCTCGATATTTAACATGACTAAGTTATTTGACGCCCAAAGTACAGTCGATAATGAAAGACTTAATTTCAGTCCTGTTGCAAGTGCTATAAATAATACAGGTCAAGTTCATTATTATTATGGAACTGGTGACATAACAAATCTTGATTCTCTGTCTGCAAACATACAAAACCAAGTTTTTTCTATAAAAGATGCTAATTTTCCTAATTACACAAATACATCTACTTTAACTACTAATAATCTTGTCAATGCCCTTGGTTCTTGCCCTACTTCATCTGACAATGGCTGGTATGCTAATATACCTTCTTTTGCCAAAGTAACTGGACAAACTAGTATTTATCACGGCACATTATTTGTTCCAGAATATATCCCAGATTCTACAAATATTTGCTCTGGAGGAACTGGATCTATTGTTGAATATTCGTTTGACTGCGGTACTAAAATACGTACTACTTCAATAGGATCTGGCACTCCAACCAGTGCTGTATTATACAATAATAAAATATATGTAGGTGTAAGCACTAATCAAAAAACAGGCACTCTAGAAAATGGCTTTGTAAAAACTGGAAACGTAGTTGTTGGAACTCCAGCAACAGTAAAAAAAGGAACTGTTTCTATAAAATCTTGGCGTGAAATTTTTAAATAAAAAAATCGTTACCCTAAAACTATACTTTATTAGTAACAACTTGCAAAAATATAGTTATAGCTATATCCTAGGGGTGTAGATATTTTAGTTTAATAAAAGATATATTTATACTTTAAGATGTCCTTTAAAATTAGTTAAGATGTACTTTGTGGGTGCTAGGATGGCAAAAAAAAACAGTACAATTTTAGGTCGTATTGTAGGAAATTTAGTTCTTAAAAAAGAATCTATCTTAGGGGTAGATATATCTCCCCACTATATAAGGATTTGTAATTTATCTAACGAGTATAACCGTCCTATCCTTAAGAGCCTTGCCTCTGTTTGTATTGAAAAAATGTATAGTTTTGAAGATATTTTCAATAACAAACATCTCTACGTAGATGAATTAAAATCTTTAATTCAAAATAATAATATCAAGGTCAAAGATGTAGCTTTTAGTTTACCTAGTTCTGGTTCTATTGTAACTACTTTAACCATACCTGATATGGAAGATTTAGAATTTGACCAAGCAGTAAAATCTGGAGATATTTGGCAAAGCATGATGAACTTGCCTGCTGGAGTTTCTGAGTACTCAATCTTCTATGAAATCTTAGAACATAATAAAAAATCAACCAGCCATCTTAGCTCATCTTCGCCTAATTTCTTAAATAGTGACCAAGATGCAACTATGAACGTAATGTTTGTTGCAGTTCCAAAATACGTTATTTCTCTTTATACGGATATTATTAGCGAAGCTGGTCTTAATCCAATTATAGCTGACTTGCGCTGCATTGCCGTAAATAATGCTTTGAGACTAAATAAAGAAATGCGCAATCTTGATACTGTAGCTTTTATCGAATTTGGAATAAGCGATAATTCATTATTAATTATAGATAATAACAAGCCTCATTTGCTACCTATAACACTTTCTGATGAGGAAAAACAAAATTTACTCGTAAATCTTGGTAATCAAGAGTTCTTTGCTAATTTTACTTTAAATTATGGAAATTATGTACAAACATTAATCCAATCTTTTAACGAACAGTTTCCTAATCGTCATATAAATAAGATTTACATAACATCTACTATGCCTATGCATGTTAATGACACCTCATCAATTCCTTATATAAATCTTTTTATCGATAAAATTTCTAATAGTTTATCAAATTATTCTGTAAGCGAATGTAACTTTTGTGATCATATTTCTGTACCAAATAAATTTACTAAACATGTAAATGCAGAAGGAAAATTATCCTCTTGGGTAGCAAGTCTTGGTTTGGCTTCAAGGAAATTTGATATCTTTGATTGTATAAAATTACCTTGTATTAATAAAATTAATTTACTTCCTAATTACAAGAATATAAAGGCAGAAAAAACTTTTAAAGCTATTTCTAATTTTGTACTAACTTCCATCTCAATCATTGCTATAGCTTGTGCAGTTACTTGTTATTTATATAGTTTTGCTAATAAATTACATATGCAAAGTAGAATTACAAAATTAAAACCTGTAGAAATTGAATATAAAAGCAAGGAAACTAAATTATCTGAATTAAAAGCTTCTTTAAATAAAGTTAATTCTTTAAATAGTACAAAGGAAAAACTTCCTTCTAATCAAACTATATTATTTAAAACTTATAAACACATCTCTAGAGCTGTTCCAGATGGAGTTTGGTTAAATAGCTTAAATTTTTCTAATCACGACAAAATTCAAATTGATGGCAATTCTGTTGATGATCAGCATATATTGGACTTTATATCATTGTTACAAAAAGATGGAGTTCTAAAAGAGGTATCTTTAAAAAATATGACAACTTCAAAGAAAGTTGTACCTGCAACTAAGGCTGAAGTTATTGTAAAACAATTTACATTGTCTGGCATAATTGCCGATGTACCTGTACAAAATCTTTTAATAGGGAAATAATTATGTCTTTAAACCTTAACTTAGATATTGGTAGTTTATTAAAAACAAAAAATAGTGCTACAAATCAAAATCAGTACAGTACCATTGCTCTGTTTACAATAATTTTAATAGGGCTGATAGCTGTATTTATATATCAAATATATTTACCTTTGTATAATCAAAATTTACAAAAGAAAGCTCAGCTTGCTGAATTAGAGCGTAAACAAAAAGACTTAGTAAATCTTGATACTCAAATTAAAACTCTTGAAAAAAAATTAAGTTCTTCTAGGGAAATATATCTTGAGGCACTTTCTCATTTTAGCAACAGCGATAACTTAGAAAAATTATATCAGTCTGTTAGTAGTATAGCCAATAAATATAATATTACCGTTTTAAATATAAAAGAAACACCAGATTCCAATAAGGCTGCTCCTCAAGCTACGCCAAATAAAGTAAATGCTTCTAATAATAATTCTCCAGCAAATGCTAACAAAAATACTCCTGCTAACAACAATCAAAATAAGAATGTAAAAATAGCAAATCAACCTAACGCCAATTCTAATACTAAAGTAAAAACTAATGACTCCCAGATAAGCTTAAAAGAAATTAAGGTTGATGCGCAATTAAAGGGCAGATATAGTGATTATATCAAGTTTAAAGAAGATTTGGCTATTGGCGTAGTTGATAATACCAGAACTTATTTAAAGCAAGAAAAGGCCAATGCCTTAAAGAACGTTGATAAAAGAATACTTGAAGCTGTCAGCGCAAGATTAGACTCCGAAAACAATAAAT
>CAZTUN010000041.1:9500-13073 GCA_964616845.1 uncultured Rickettsiales bacterium
GGTATTATAGAAACTAAACTTAATTTATCAACTTATGCTATAGATAAGAAAGCCTTTGATACTATAATAGGAGACTCAACTTCTCCTACTGGACAACCTTCAAATATAAATTCTTCACCTGAGAATAAACCTCAACAAGGTGTAACTTCTGATCCAAACCAAAGGAGCTAATTATTATGCTTAAGAAGTTAGGTATTTTTTTTACTATATACTATATTTTATCAAATATAATATTTTCTAATTTAGCTTGCGCTAAAGAAGCTTTTACTCCAGCAACTCCTACACAAGCTTTGCAACCAGCAAAACTTGTAGTTCCTCCTAAAGAAGATAATACAAAAGACCCATTTGTTCCTTATATGCTTGATTCTTCAGGCGGCGATTTAAGTAATGGAAATAATTCTAGTAGCATAGCTAATAGCAAATTTCTAACTGATCGCCCATTAGGTGCTTACAATCTAATCGGTATAATCGCTTCAAAAAATAAATCTGTTGCGGTATTAAAATCTCGAGACAAACGAGAATATTTTGCAAAAACTGGCGATAAAATTGGCAATCAAGGCGGGAAAATTACTGATATTAATAAAGATGGTATTGTTGTAACGCAAGGTAGCGAAACCATAAATATTGGTGTTAGCAACCAATTTGAAATAAGGTCTAACGACAAATAGTATTTTATAAGGAGCAGGTATGCTTAAGAAAATTTTATTATTTATATTTATTGGTACAGTTTTATTAAGCTGTATTAATAATAATGGTGTAAATAAAAATAACTCAAGTCTTGCGGGCGATGATAAAGATATAGAAAAATTGGTTGATGCAAGAAAAGTTATTTCTGAAACGAAAGAACGCAACAAAGACTTATTAGAAATTGGACCTTCAACTGATAACAAAGAATCTGCAGTAGCTCATAAAGAATATCATGATATATTAAACAAAGAAGAATCTTTTGACTACGCAAGTGTTGATCGTGATGCAGGAAAAGGAGAAATTTTCAATATAGATCTTAACGTTGAAAATGTCGAGATACGCTCTTTCATGCATATGATGTCAGAAATTACAGGAGTTAATTTCTTGGTATCTGATGAAGTTAAAGGATATGTCTCTGCCAAACTAAATAATGTTCCTTGGCCAAGTGCTCTTGACTCTGTATTAAATTTAAAGCATCTTGCTAAATATGTTGATCAGAGAGCAAATATAATTAGAATTCATACCCAAGATGCAATTGTAAATCTTGAAAACTTTGAGCGTCAACGCAAGGAAGATTTACAAAAAACAATTCTGCTTGAAAAAGCATCACAACCTCTTTACACAGAAATATTTAAGTTATTTTATACTAAACCAGATAAAGTTAAATCTATTGTTGAGAGTGTACTTGGTTCTTCAGGTGCTTCATCTAATGGAAATATTCGCAATACCAATGCTCAAATTACCGTCGATGATAGAATGAACCAAATAATCGTTAAAGCTCGTAAAGAAGATATCGATATGGTAGCCAAATTAATTAACCATATTGATAGCCGTACGCAACAAGTATTTATTGAAGCATTTATAGTTGAAGTAGATGATAGCTTCCAAAAAGCTTTAGGCGCACGCATTGGTGGAAATCTAACTAATAATTTGTCTAAAGTTGATAATGGAAAATATCACGTAACAACTACTGGAGTTGCTGGAACTGGAATAACAGGAAGTACCCAACTTACTCCGGGAAATAATAATGGCAGCTTAGTTGAACTTCCAGTTGCAAACGCTACAAGTGGTATAGGTATTTTAACTGGTGTTAGCTCTGATAGCTTAAAATTTGAGCTTAGTGCTATGGAACAAAAGGGATTAAGTAAAACTATTTCTAATCCAAGAATATTCACCCTAGATAATCAAAAAGCCTTAATCTTCCAAGGAACAGAAGTTCCTTACTCAACAGTTTCTACTAATGGTACGCAAGTACAATTTAAAGAAGCAGGTATTCGTCTAGAAGTTACTCCAAGCATTATTGGTGACGGTAACCTCGTAATGGCTATTAAGGTAAATAATGACTCTGTTGACACCACAGTTAGTAATCCCCCAATAACCAAAAGTGAGATTAATACTAATTTAGTTACTAGAGATTCTTCAGTAGTTGTAATTGGCGGATTGTATATACTAAAGAAAAATAATGCTAAATCTCAAGTTCCTTTACTTGGTGATATTCCTATAGCTGGTCATTTATTTAGCAATAATAGCAAGCTTAAGAATAAAACTGAACTTATGATATTCATGGCACCAAAGATCTTGTAAGGCTTATGTATTTAGATTTAGTATTTAGTATTTTTTATTATTAAAATAATTTTGGCTTAGGGCAAAAATAAGTGGACAATAACTTGAATAATCCGCAAAAACCTTCGCAGCCATTATCTGCTATGGATGCCTTCAGGAAAGCATTGTCTGGACAAAATAATATTTCTATAACTCCGTCCAATAAAATAATTGCTTCTCCTAATCTGTCTAGCAATTCTAATAAGTTATCTACTCCGAATTTAGCAACTAATTTAAAAACTATAAATCCTATTTCTCAACAAAATAATAGCTCTCAGCCGCAAGATGCAGAAACATCTAATGTAATTAGCTTTGTAAATAATGTGATTGAAAATGCTGTTACCTTAAAAGTAAGCGATATTCATATTGAGCCATATAAGGAAAGTGCTCGTATTCGTTATCGTCGTGATGGGGGATTAAAAGAGATTGAAGAATATAAGAATTTTCTTTATCAAAATTACTCAGCAATTACAACTAGGGTAAAAATTCTTGCCTCTCTTGATATTTCAGAAAGAAGATTACCTCAAGATGGAGCAATATCTTTTCCTTATCAAGGCAGTACTGTAGACATAAGGGTATCTGTATTACCTACAGGCTCTGGCGAAAGAGTTGTTATGAGGTTGATGGATAAAAGCTCTTTGACTCTTCCTTTAGATAAACTTGGTTTTCCTGAATATAGTCTTCCTAAAATACGTAAAGCCATTAATTCTCCACAAGGAATGATTTTAGTTACAGGACCTACTGGTAGTGGAAAATCAACCACTCTTTATGCCATACTTAATGAGCTAAATAAACAAGATGTAAATATTCTTACTGCTGAAGATCCTGTTGAATTTGAAGTTCATGGCATAGGTCAAGTTCATGTTAAAGAAAGTATTGGTCTTAGTTTTTCATCTGCCTTAAGATCGTTCTTACGCCAAGATCCAGAAGTAATAATGGTTGGAGAAATAAGAGATAAAGAAACAGGTGATATAGCAGTGAAAGCTGCACTAACTGGTCACTTAGTTTTAAGCACCCTCCATACCAATAGTGCTCCAAGCACAATTACACGCCTAATTAATATGGGGATTCCAGGTTACTTAATCGCACCTTCTCTAAATCTAGTAATTGCACAACGCTTGGCTAGAGTAAATTGTCAAAATTGTCTAGTCGAAGATAAAATAGACATAGATTTATTAAGATCCCTAGGATTTGCTGAAGAAGAACTAAATAATATAAAAATTTATAAGTGACAAGGTTGTGATGCATGTTTTAATAACGGAACAAAAGGCAGATTTGCAATTC
>CAZTUN010000042.1:0-12974 GCA_964616845.1 uncultured Rickettsiales bacterium
ATCTGGCTGTTCTTTGATAATAATTTTTTCAAGCATTTCTGGAGTAAGAGGCTCTATATAAGTTGCGTCCGCCAACCCAGGATCTGTCATTATTGTTGCTGGATTAGAATTTACTAAAATAACTCTATATCCTTCGCTTTTTAGCACCTTACATGCTTGAGTTCCTGAATAGTCAAATTCGCAGCCCTGACCAATTACTATAGGTCCTGCTCCGATTATCATTATTGATTTTATATCATTACGTTTAGGCATGGTGCTAACTATTTTTAGAAGATTCAATAAATTCTACAAATTGCTTAAATAAATATCTACTGTCATGAGGACCTGGAGAAGATTCTGGATGATATTGCACAGAAAATACTGGTTTATCACGCAATCTTATTCCTTCTACAGTACCATCAAACAATGATATATGAGTTAATTCTACATCTTGAGGGATAGTTTCTGCCTTTACAACAAAGCCATGGTTCTGACTAGTAATTTCTACTTTACCAGTTTTTATGTTTTGGACTGGGTGGTTTGCTCCACGATGTCCTTGATGCATTTTATAAGTAGTACAACCAAGAGAAAGTGATAATAATTGATGCCCTAAGCAAATGCCAAATATAGGGATACCAGTTTTAATTAAAGCTTGTATTACAGGAATAGCATATTTTCCAGTTGCACTAGGATCGCCAGGACCATTTGATAAAAATATTCCATCTGGTTGTAAAGAAAGTATTTCTTCGGCAGAAGTTTTAGCTGGAACAACTATTACCTCGCAATTTAGATCAACCAAGCATCTTAATATATTGAGTTTGGCTCCATAATCTATTGCAACTACTTTATATTTCTTAAAGTTATTATTCCTAAATCCTTCTTGGATAGACCAGCTAGTTTGATTCCACTCTGTCGAATTTTCTGAGGTTACCTCATTAGCAAGTTCCATACCATCTAGGCTAGGATGTGCTTTTAATTTCTCTAATAATTGCGGTAGATTAACTTTGGTCGGATCAGAAAAATGACATATTACAGCATTTTGCGCTCCAGCCTTGCGAATATGTCTAGTTATCTGACGAGTATCAACATTACAAATACCAACTATTTTATGTTTAGATAGCCAATTTTGTAAATTATATTGGCTTCGATAGTTTGATGGTTCGGTTATAGGTTCGCGAATGACAATACCACGAGCATGTGTAATATTAGCCTCTACATCTTCTATGTTTGCACCAACATTTCCAATATGGGGAAAAGTAAAGGTAATTATCTGTCCAGCGTAAGATGGATCTGTAATAACTTCTTGGTATCCTGTTAAGCCTGTGTTGAAACAAATTTCTCCGAAATTTGTTCCTTTTGCTCCTACACCTTGACCAAAAAAGCAGCTTCCATCTGCTAATAAAAGAACAGCAGTTGCATATTGGGGGATTTGGGTACTGGAATTGGGCATATTTTTAAGTACCTAATTTATAAATTTTATACAGTTAAACCAGCTACCAGCAAATTCTTGCTTGAGTAAATTGTGAGATCTTTTAAGGAAAACCCCTAATACTGTCAAGGTAAATATAGTAAAATAAAAATAGTTTTAGTTAAGAAGATTGAGTGTATTTTAGTATATATTTAACATTTTTAGTTGCTTAGCAAGACTATTTCAAGTTTAAAATATATTATATTTATGTATAAGGATAAAGGAAATTAGGTTATAAGTCGTCCAAATAGGGCTTTTATATTTGTTTTTAAGAGTAATAGATGTCAAGTGGCGATAATAATATAATTGGCGAGATAAAAAGAAGGATTAATCTTTCAGATATAGTTAAGCGTAAAGTTAGTTTGCAAACTAAAGCACCTGGTGAATTTACAGGACTTTGTCCTTTTCATAAAGAAAAAAGTCCCTCGTTTGTAGTAAGTGATAATAAAGCATTCTATCATTGTTTTGGCTGTTCAGTTAGTGGTGATGTATTTAAATTTATAATGGAAACTGAGGGGTTAAATTTTGTTGAGGCACTAGCACAATTGGCATCTATAGCAGGTGTTGTTGTTCCTAAAAATACTAACTATGATAAGGAGCAAAGACAAATAGTTAATCAAAAATATCAAGAAATTTATGCTATATTAGAAGAAGCATGTAATTACTTTCAACATAATTTATTATTAAATAACGGAAAACAAGCACAAGAATATCTATTATCTAGGGGTTTTAGCTTAGAGTTTTGTAAAGATAAAAGATTGGGATTTTCTCTTGAACAATGGCATGGGTTACATAGTTATCTTAAGCAGAAAAAATTTAGCGATCAGAGTATATTAGAAGCAGGATTGATAGTAAAAAATGATAAAGGCGAAGTTTACGATAGATTTCGTGGAAGAGTCATGTTTCCTATATTTGACATTAATAATAAAGTTGTTGCTTTTGGTGGGAGGATTATTACTAAAGGTGAGCCAAAATATTTAAATTCTCCAGAAACAGAATTATTTAAAAAGGGTCGGTTACTTTATAATTATAATGTTGCTAAGAAATATGCTCATTTAGAAAAATCTGTCATAGTAACAGAAGGATATGTAGATACTTTGGCAATGGCAAGCAAAGGTATAAATAACTGTGTGGCATCGCTGGGAACTGCTATAACTCCAGAACAAATACAGCTTTTATGGCGTCTTAATGAAAACCCAATTATTTGTTTAGATGGAGATGATGCTGGGTTGCGAGCAATGGAGAAAGTTGCGCATGTCGCTATTCCATTGTTAAAACCAGGCTATAGCCTAACCTTTGCAAGGTTGCCAGAGAAAATGGATCCTGATGATGTTATAAAAAAACATGGCGTTGATGCTATAAAGAAAATAATATTCAATCCGCAACCATTATCTGAAATGCTTTGGTTTTCAGAGTGCAATAAGTTGAATATTGCAATCCCCGAACAAAAAGCTGAGCTACAAAAAAGATTAAATAACATAGTTGCCAATATAGGGGATAAATCGGTAGCAAACAATTATAAGCAATTTTTTAATGATAAATTATGGGAATATTCAAGGAAAGCTAAGTATACTAAACAATCTCCACGTTTATCTAAAGTTATGAATATTAATAATAATGAAGATGAAGAAATTGGAATTAACACAATAAGTGGTTGCGAGACTATACTTACTATGATGATTTTCTATAATCCTTCATTACTTAAATGTACAGATGTGCATGAGGAATGGATTAATATTGAGTTTGCTAGTAATAAACTTGACAAAATACGCTCAAATATCTTAGAAATTGCGGCTTGTTATGATAATTTAGATGTTTGTGATTTAGATGGTAAGTTATCAAAGATTCTGGAATCAGAAGATTTGCAATATTTAGATAAGCTAAAGATGCGTTCATTAGTAAAAGTTGAATCTTCTAGCGATATAGTATATGAAAATTGGAAGTATATGTTTTCTAGATATCAACTAGCGGTTTTAAAACAAGAGTATATAGACACCCTAAAGCAGATGACTGAGATTGCTATGCAGAGGGCGGTTCATATAAGAGAACAAATTGCTTATTTAGAAGATTTTGTTATGAAGAAAGAGTTAAGTCTAGGGGATAGTTAATAATTATTTTAAAGTTTGGTTTAAAAATATTTTTAATGTTTGTTTTGGAGTTTTAGTAAGAATGGCAAAGAAGAAAAAAGATAATAAGACAAAAGTAAAAAAGTCTACTAAATCAAATCTCAAATTAAAAAATTCAAAGATTAGTAAGTCTAAGACGAAAGCTAAGCTTGCGCCTAAGAAGTCGGTTGCAACTAAAAAATCTTCCTCTGTAAAAGCTAAAAAAGCTAAAAATAATAAAGCAATAAAAAAGAATTTAACCAGCAAGACTATTAGAGAAAAAGAAAATAAGATAAAAAAATTAGCTAAACAACAGATAAAAGCTGCTAAACCAAAAATCTTAGATAAAATTTCAGATAAGAAAAAAGAAAGCAATAAGAAAATAGTTGAATCTAAAGAGAAAAATACTCAAAGATCTTCTGAAAAAACTAAGGAAAATCCAGTTAAAAAAGAAGCTGTCGCAAAAGCAGCTGAGGAGATATCTGCTTCTAAAGAGCCGTCTACATTAAGAGTTAGTGATGATTTAGCTGAAATAGTTAAGAAATTTGTAGCAAGATATAAGAAGCAAGGTTTCGTCACTTACGACGAAGTCAATGCGGTTCTTCCTAAGAATCAATTTGATGTTGAGCAATTAGACGCTGCCATGAGCATGATTATGCGTAGTGGCATTACCATCATTGATAACGAAGATGATATAGGTGGAGGTTTAGAGCTAGATAGCGATGTTGATGGCGAGGCTAGCGATGAGGATTCTGAAGTTACATCGCTGGAAGAAAGCGGACGTACAGATGATCCTGTTAGAATGTATTTAAGAGAAATGGGTGGCGTTGAGTTATTGTCTCGAGAGGGTGAAATAGAAATAGCTAAACGTATTGAAAAATGGCGCAAAGATATGTTGCGAGCATTATGTGAAACTCCAATAGTTATGAGAGATGTAGTTTCTTGGTACGATGATTTATTAAGTGAAACTGTTTTATTAAGAGACTTAATAGATTTAGATGCTACGTATAGTGCAGAATTTGGAGCTGTTTTTGGCGAAGTAAATGAAAATGGCGAATTTGTAGAAAGAAGAGTGATGTTTGCAGATCTTGATAAAAAGAAAGATCTAAAACCAAAAGAAAAAGAAGAAGTAAAAAAAGAAAAAGAAGATCCAAAAAAAGCAAAAAAGACTAATAATAAAGAAAAGTCCAAAAAAGCTTCTTCTGATTTTGATGATGAGGACGAAGAATTTGATGACGAACTAGATGATGAGAATTATGAAGAAGATGAAGATTATGAAGATGAAGAGGAAAGCGATGAAGAGGGAGAAGATTCTTTAGAAGATGAAGAAGATGAGTTTGGTGATTCTGAAGGTAATATGTCTCTTGCAGCTATGGAAGAGGCTCTTATGCCTCAATTGCTTGAGAAATTTAAGCAAGCATCTTCTTTTGCTGCCAAAATTCTAAAATTGCAAGAATGGAAATTATCTGAAAAATTAGGTGAAGTAGCACAAGATAACTCAAAGAAAGATGAGTATAATAAAATAGTTTCTAAGTATGCTGACTTAATGGAAGGAATTAAACTCAATGAAGGCAGAATAGATAGATATTTAAAGCAGTTATATGAAACTAATAAGAAGCTTATTTCATTTGAATCTGAGATAATTAGGATTGCAGAAAGGTATAAAGTAAAAAGACTAAGTTTCATTCAGCACTATGTTGGTTTTGAAATTGATCCAAAATGGTTAGAAAATGCGGCAAAGATAAAAGAAAAAGGTTGGAAAGAATTTGCAACAGAAGCTCATTCATTTATTGAGCAACCAAGAGCAAATATTTTATCTTTGGCGCGTAACCTTGGTATAGATATTTCTGAGTTTAAGCGTCTTGTAAATGATGTGCAGCGTGGAGATCGTGAAGCAAATAAAGCAAAAAAAGAAATGATTGAGGCAAATTTACGTCTAGTTATTTCTATTGCTAAGAAATATGCTAATCGTGGCTTGCAATTTCTTGATCTGATTCAAGAAGGTAATATTGGCTTGATGAAAGCTGTAGATAAATTTGAATATCGTCGTGGGTATAAGTTTTCTACTTATGCTACATGGTGGATTAGACAAGCTATAACTCGTTCTATAGCTGATCAGGCAAGAACTATTCGTATACCAGTACATATGATTGAGACTATTAATAAGATAGTTCGTACTACTCGCCAAATGATTCATGAGATGGGCAGAGAGCCAACTCCTGAAGAATTGGCAGAGAGATTGTCAATGGGTCTAGATAAGGTTCGCAAGGTTTTGAAAATTGCAAAAGAGCCAGTTAGCTTAGAAAATCCAATTGGTGACGATGAAGACGGTTCTTATTTAGGAGACTTTATAGAAGATAAGTCTGCAATTCAGCCTCTTGATGCTGCAATACTTTCTAATTTAAGAAAAACCACTACCATGATTTTGTCTTCTCTGACACCTAGAGAAGAAAGGGTGCTTAGAATGAGGTTTGGTATAGGTATGAATACAGACCATACCTTAGAAGAAGTTGGACAGCAATTTTCTGTAACTCGTGAGAGGATAAGGCAAATTGAAGCAAAAGCATTGCGTAAGTTAAAACACCCAAGTAGGTCACGCAAATTAAGGGGATTCCTTAATACTTAATCGATGCTCTGCTATAAAAATTTATTCTTCTGTGATTCAGTCTGCCGCGAAAAAGTCTACGAGCCACTCTTAGATTAGGCTATATAATATTTTCATGGATAACAAAAAGAGACTTTTTCACAAGCGACTAAAGAAGGTTGAGCTTATAGTTTAAAAAAGATCAACCTTCTTTGCCGATAGTTTATTTTTGCTGGGCATTTTTGGTAATTGACGGAAGTTTTACTTTTAAGCCACTTAATTCTTCGCTCATTTTAATTTGACAGCCTAAGCGTGAAGTAGAAGATACTCCAAAAGCAAGATCTAACATATCTTCCTCATCTTCGGAGGCAGGATCTAATAGATCATAATATGCTTCATCGACTATTATATGACAAGTAGAACATGCGAGCGACCCCTCACACGCACCTTCAATATCTATATCGTTTTTATGAGCAATTTCAAGTATCGACAAACCTAAAGGTGCATCTACCGTTTTTTCGCTACCGTCATTTAGAACAAAAGTCATTTCTGCCATAATTATAAATCTCATTAATAATTAAAATTTGAGGCAAACTTATGCCATTTTTTTATAAGAGCTGCAATAATTTTTATTTGAATTTTGAACTCTAAAATGCTTATTTTACGCAATAACAAGATAAAAAACTATAGATTAAATTACTGATTATATTACTTAATTAACTATTTCTTAACGGTTGTTTGCTTATAATTGCTATATTTAAACATAATAGCTAAATGGTTATATCATGCCAATTTTTAGAAAAGATCCAGATAAAGAGCTTGCAAAGAAGATTTCTCAATTTGCGCAAAAATATAATATTGATCCAGAGGAAGCAACTAATTGTTATAATGGGTTTAAAGAGCAAGCCAATAACAAATTCTTGCCTAAAGAGATAACAAATGCACTAAATAATATAGCAACATGGATTTCATCAGGAAAAAGTAATAATATTCTTGATGCAGCAATTAATAAAAGTTTTGAAGTAAGCAATAATGGATTAACAAGAGAAGAATTTTTTCAAAGCCAAAGGAGTATGTTTGACCTAGTTAATTTAATATCTGGAGTAACAACAAAAGAAACTGGGTTTATTGGAGCTAGTCAAGAAGCAAGAATGCTTGTAGGAGGAAATTTTGCTGGTCTTACTATGGGTATAGCGCAACAGATTGCTATTAATCCTAGCCAAGAAGCAGAACAAATAAGTAAAGGATTTCTTGCCACAGCATCGAGTGACTTATATGCAAACTACAGAGATAAAATAGAGAGTGACGGTAGAGGAGGAGAAGTTACAGTAGAGGGAGCTCGATTTAAAGAACAAAAAATTGATGATTTAATGAAAAATCTTTCCATTGCCAGAGAAATATTTGGTTCAGTGCAAGACCAGAATGTAGGAGGCTTGCTGACACAAGAGTCATTAGGAAAAAATCCTCATGCTTCTATACTTATTTCAAATGAAGATGTTATAAAATTAGATCAGCTAGTTGGTTCTGCACAAGCCTATAAAGCATCGGAAAAAGAACTAAGTGCTCTTGATCCAGAAATGGCAAAAGAGATGCTTTTAGAAATAAAGAATAGTTTTAAAAAATTTTTAGATGAGAAAAACCAAATTTTAAATCCTCAGGAACACCAAAGGGCAGCGCAAAGGGATAGTGCAAAAAGTGATAAAGAAAAAGGAAGGGATTCGGCGTTAGGAGAGTCTAGAAGTTCAACTCCATCTGTGGCTGAAGAATCAAGAAGTGCATCGCCAGTAGCAAGTATAGATAAAAGCATAGATAACATAGATAATGGAATTAGAAGATTTGCAGCAGAAAGACCTACAGCGAATCTATCAAAAGAAAGATCTACGATTGATATATCAAAATCATCAGAATATGAAGAGAAAATAGAACCAATTGCTGGATTGGCTGGTAAATTTACACAAAGAGAAATAGACAGACAGGCTAGAAGAGGCGACGAAAGGATAAAAATATAATAAGAGAGTAGCTGAATTTAGTTGTTATAATTTTTCTATAATCTTGCTTAAAAACAATCTATATAGTATCTATTATATTATTGATAGTTTTTATCAATAGCTTGTTGGTAGTTTATTATATAAATTAGGATATATTATGTTGGTTAGTTTTGATAGTCAGTCATTGCCGTCTAAAGGTACAATTATTTTAGTTGCTAAAGATAAAGTAAAATTAGATAAAATTGCTTCAAAATTAGACAAAGACATAGATGGAGCTATTACAAAGGCGGCAAAATTACAAAATTATAGTGGAAAGAAAGGCGAAATACTTGTTCTTGCCGCTCCAGCTAAGACTAGTTACGATAATATAATTATTGCTGGGCTTGGTTCTCCTAAGGATATAAAAGATGATAGTTTTCTTAAGCTTGGCGGGAAAATATCTGTAGTTTTAAATAATTTAAAAGTTAAAAAAGCGTTTCTAGTATTAGAAGGTTTAAAAGATGATAGCAATGCCTCGATTCTTATCGCAGAAGGTGCAAGTTTAAGAGGCTATAGGTTTGATAAATATAAGACAAAAGACAAAGAAAAGCTTAAAGTATATTTACAAGAATTAAGTATTTTATGTGAAGAGCATAAAAAGGCAGCGCAGTTGTATAAAAATAAAGAAAAACTCTTGCAAGGAGTGTTTTTTACTAGAAATTTAATTACCGAGCCATCAAATATTTTATATCCAAAATCATATGCTGAAATTATAAAAAAAGAATTAACCCCTCTTGGTGTAAAAGTAACAATATTAGATACTAAGCAAATGCAAGAAGAAAAAATGGGATCTTTGCTTGGAGTAGCCCAAGGATCACATAATCCACCTCAATTAGTGATTATGGAGTGGGCTGGAGATAAAAAATCTAAAGCAGTTAAAAAGGCGCCGATAGGTTTTGTAGGCAAGGGAGTAACTTTTGACACTGGAGGAATCTCAATTAAGCCTGCGGCTAATATGTGGGATATGAAATATGATATGGGCGGTTCTGCTGTTGTAGTGGGACTAATGAAATCTTTAGCAGGAAGAAAAGCTAAAGTTAATGTTGTTGGAGTAGTAGCATTAGTTGAAAATATGCCAGGTGGTAACGCACAAAGACCAGGTGATGTAGTTACTTCAATGTCAGGTCAAACAATAGAGGTATTAAATACTGATGCAGAAGGTAGATTAATTTTAGCTGATGCTTTAACCTATATACAAAAATATTATAATCCTGAACTTATAGTTGATTTGGCTACCCTAACTGGAGCTATAGTTATTTCTCTTGGTTTTGAACATGCAGGATTATTTTCAAACAATGATAAATTATCAGAAAAATTAACTAAGGCAGGAATTGCAGTAGATGAAAAATTATGGCGTATGCCTATGGGCAATAGTTATGATAAGTTAATGGATTCGCCTATTGCAGATATGCAAAATATTAATCTTGACCGTGGGGCTGGCAGTATTACCGCTGCGCAATTCTTAAAGAGATTTATTGAAAATGATTTGCCATGGGCTCATCTTGATATAGCAGGAGTTACTTGGGCAGACAAAGACAAAGACATTTGTCCTAGAGGAGCTACAGGTTTTGGTGTTAGACTCTTAGATAAATTTGTTAGTGATAATTATGAGAGTTAAGATTATCTATGACCGATATTAATTTTTATCATTTAGTTAAGCTAAATCTAAGGCAAGCATTGCCAAAATTATTAGATAAAATTTTACTTGGAGATAAAAAAGTTCTTTTAGTTGCTAAAGAAAAAGGTCAGCTTGATGAAATAAATGATTATTTATGGTCAAGTACTAGAGCATTTATTCCTCATGGTACAGCAAGTGATCCTTATCCAGAAATGCAGCCTGTTTTTATAACAGATGCCAATAATAGCAATATAAATCCAAATAATGCAGATCTTTTGGTTCTTACTGGTACAGAAATTGAACCTTCAATATTAAATAAATTTGAAAAATGTATGCTGCTATTTGATGGAAATGACGTAGAGCAAACCAATCAAGCCAGAATTTTTTGGAAAACTTGTCTTGCTGCAGGTCATAAGTTAATATACTGGAAGCAAGATAGTGATGGAAAATGGCAAAAAAGCACATAAGATTATATAATCTTGATGTAAAAAGCTTTGCCTTTGCTGGATTTCTTTAATATGGTTATTGTAAATTTTAACATTATAGGGCGTGATTTTTGTTGCGCTTTCTTTTACTGTCTTGAAGAATTTGGAGTCAGCATTGAAGTATAGTTTAGAACAGCTAAAAAATTTAGATAAGCTAAAAGTTAGTTCATTTTCGTTTGAGTTATTCCCTCCTAAAACAGAAGAAGCTAGCAATAATTTAAAAATTACTATAGATGAATTAGCAAAGCTAAAACCTGATTCGATGACAGTTACATATGGAGCAGGGGGGTCTACTAAGGGAGAAACTTTAAAATTAGCATCATATATTCAAAATAATAAAAATATTGCAACAGCTGCTCACTTAACCGCAATAAATTCTACTAAACAAGAAATAGACTCGATTTTAGAAAGTTATCTAGCTTCTAATATTAAAAGAATAGTTGCCCTAAGAGGGGATATGCCTGGTATGGTAGGTAAATATACTCCTAATTTGGAATCTTACCCTTATGCTAAAGATTTAGTTGTAGCTATAAGAAATAAAGCTAGTTTTGATATTAGTGTTGCAGGATACCCAGAAACTCATCCTGAGGCAAATTCTGAACAAGAAGATCTTTATTATTTGAAGGATAAAGTTGAGGCTGGAGCAAATAGAATTATCACTCAGTATTGTTTTTCTACAGATAAGATAATATCTTACATCGATAAAGTTAATAATATTGGTATAAAAGTTCCTGTAATACCAGGAATTATGCTAATTGCAAATTTCAAACAAGTAGTGAGATTTAGTCAAAGATGCGGTGCATCTATACCAAGTTGGTTACAAAATTATGCCGATGACAATATTGATGATGATCAAGAAAGAAAATTTACAGTTGCATTGCATATTGCAGCAGAGCAGTGCAGAATTTTATTAGAAAATGGGATTGATAAATTTCATTTTTATACTTTAAATAGATACGATATTACAGATGCAGTTTGTCAGTTATTAGGGATAAGAAAACTATAGGTAGTAGTTATGCTAAATACTCTAAAAAACAGGGAAGTTTTCTCTAGAGAATCATTAAAACAATTATTTAACGCATTGAATAATAAGGCAAGATTGGTTGGTGGCTGCGTAAGAGATACTATATTAGGTAATAATGTTAGTGACATTGATATTGCTACTCCTTTTTCTCCTGAACAAGTTATAGAAAAACTGCGATCTAGTAATATAAAAGTAGTACCAACTGGACTAGAATTTGGCACAGTAACTGCTATATTTAATGATCATGTTTATGAAATAACTACTTTAAGAAAGGATACTTCATGCGATGGAAGGCATGCTATCGTAGAATATACAGATAGTTACGAAGAAGATGCTGCAAGAAGAGACTTTACTATTAATGCAATGTCTTGTGATATAGATGGAAATATTTTTGATTATTATGGCGGCATAAAAGATTTAAAAAATCGAATAGTAAGGTTTGTTGGGGATGGTAATTTGCGTTGTAAAGAGGATTACCTTAGAATATTAAGGTTTTTTAGATTTTTTGCTTATTACGGAAAAAAAGATCCTCATGGGGAATCTTTGCAAGCTTGTCTTAGTAATATTAGCGGAATAGATAGTTTGTCAGGTGAGCGGATGCAAAAAGAAATGATAAAATTATTCCAAGCAAAAAATCCATATAATTCAATTCTTTTAATGAAAGATAATAATGTTTCAGATTATATATTTGGTTCTAATAATATTGAGCTAACACTATTAAATAATTTATTAGATTTAGAAGAAAAATATCAAATTATACTTGATCCAATATTACGTATTGCAGTTACTATAAAGGTTGGGCATGATAATTGGCTAGCTAGTAGATGGAAATTATCTAATAAAGATAAAATGTATTTACATAATTTACTAACAATTATTCCTGCTCAAGCTAATGAAATTATAGCCCATTTGAATTTAACTAGAAAATATGGCAAACTTTTATATAGCGGTGTTCTTAAGATAGATTGGGCAAGAAATAAATCGCTAAAAGATGAGTATTATATCAATTTACTAAAAGCCATAGAGGAATGGAATATACCAGTTTTTCCAGTGCATGGAAAAGACTTGATGAACATAGGATTTAGACAAGGTAAAGAAGTTGGGGAGATTTTACTAAAATTAGAGAAGTTGTGGGAAGATAGTCAGTATAGGCTAACTAAGAATGATTTATTAAGTAAAATACATACTATATAACCTAGTTGCTCATTAAAGAGCATAAAATATATTAATAATATTGGCTTAAATCATCGTAAAAAGAGAGTTTTACTAGATTTGTACATTTTAGCGTTGATTTTATATTTAACTTAGGTTATGATCCGCCTGAAAAAATTTAGTATCCGTTACGCCCTAGGCTATTTTGTTTGGGTCTTAAGAGTTTAAATCTTAGATTTTACAGGGTAGTTTTGGTTTGTTTTGACACTTCGTTGTTATTAAAAATTTACCTTAAGCGTTAATAAAGATACTTTTCTAGGTAACACTAGAGGAATTTTTTTGTTCGATTACATTTTGTAATGGAACCTTGAATTTATTTATTAAAGTTTTTTAAGGAATTTTTTATGCAAACAGGTGTTGTTAAGTGGTTTAATCCTAGTAAAGGTTATGGTTTTATTAGACCTGATAACGGCGGTAATGATGTTTTCGTTCACATTAGCGCTCTAGAGAAACTAGGGTTAAGAACTTTAAA
>CAZTUN010000043.1:0-2296 GCA_964616845.1 uncultured Rickettsiales bacterium
TACCGCAGTTTACTTGATCGTAAATGAGGAACGGAAGTCATGATTTTCTTTCATGTATATTCAAAAAGAGACTTTTTCACAAGCGACTTTAAAATTCTATAAATATGATTTACAATCTTTAATTAGTATATCTAAATCTATACTATTTGAAGCCTCGCATCTCATAACCAATACTGCCTGAGTATTAGATGCTCTAATTAGCCACCAACCTATATAAGTCTCTACTCGGACGCCATCTATATCTGTAAAGTCTCTTCCTGCCTTTTTTAATTTTAGTTTAATTTTATCAATAATAGAAAATTTTTCCTCTTCTTTAACTTCAATTCTCATTTCTGGCGTCACAATACTTTTAGGTAAGGAATCAAATATCTCATCTAAGCTATTGTTATTATTGTATAATATATTAAGAAATTTTACTGAGGCATATAGTGCATCATCAAAATTATTATTATCACCAAAAAATATGTGTCCACTCATTTCTCCAGCAAGATGAGCCTTTTCTTCTATCATCTTTGCTTTAATCAAAGAATGTCCAGTCTTCCATAAAATAGCTTTGCCTCCTATTTTATTAACATAATCTAGTAAGAATTTACTGCTTTTTATATCAAAAATAACTTTGGCATTAGGTATATTTTTAACTATATCCATTGCTAAAATTGTTAGTATCTGATCTCCTGCAAGAATCCTTCCTTGAGAATCAACTATTCCTATACGATCACCATCGCCATCAAAAGCTATTCCTAAATCAAAAGCTCTGTTTTTTACTTCACCTATTAATTGATGAAGATTCTCTTCTTCAGATGGATCTGGATGATGACTTGGAAATGAGCCATCTATTTTTCCATTAATTACAATATGCTCTCCTGGCAAAAATTTTACTAATTTTTCTACCACTTCGCCAGCAGCACCATTACCTGGATCCCATACAACTTTTAATTTCTTTTTGCCTACTGGAGAATTAATTTTAGATGCAAGCATATCAACATACTTATCCACAATAGCGTTGTTCTCTAACAAACCTTGAGAATTATTATATTTGCCTTGTCTTACGATTTCTCCTAATTCTAAAATATCTTCTCCATAAAAAGGTCTATTTGTTAGCATCATTTTAAAGCCATTATGACTAGGAGGGTTGTGCGAACCTGTAATCATAATTCCAGCATCTGCTCCTAAATATTTTACAGAAAAATAGGTCATTGGTGTAGGACCTACCCCAACATCATATACTTTAGCACCACTTTCTTTTAAGCCCTTAATGAGATTGTCTCTTAACTTAGGAGAAGTTAGCCTACCATCTAAACCTACGCATATAATTGGATTATTTTTTTCTATCTTATTAGATACCATCGTAGCAAAAGCTCTACCAATATGATATGCATCTTCATATGTTAAAGTTTGCTCTACTATACCACGAATATCATAAGCTCTAAGAATTGTCCTATTTAATATATGCATAATATATTTCCTAATTTTTATTTATGTTTGATTTTCTTGGTAAGCTTGCTAATAACGATTCGCTTAAAAAAGAAGGTAATATACTTATTAACCAAATAAGCAAATAAAATATTCTTGGAAAGACTATCTGATTTGGATTCTTAACCATTTGTTTTTTTATAATTTGTGCTGCTTTATCAGAAGATATTATAAATGGCATGGGAAAATCATTAACTTCTGTCATTGGCGTTTTTATGTAGCCAGGTATTATAACTGTAACCCCAATTCCATATTCTTTAAGTACCCCCCTAATCGCTTGCCCATAAAATCTAACTGCGGCTTTACTTGCACTATAAGCAGGACAACTTGGCAAAGCAACTAGACTTGCCATTGAACTTATTATTGCTATTTGCCCTCTTCTTCTTGTCTTCATTTTCTCTAATACTGGAAAAATTGTATTTATCACTCCATCAATATTAGTAGAAAATAAATTCTTTACTTGGTTTACATCTTCACCTCCCAATGTACCAGCTGAAACCCCTGCATTGGCAAAAATAAGATCAATTGGCTCTATTTTATCAATGGTTAGCAACCAATTACTTATCTTCTCATAATCTCTTATATCGCATATAAAACTGCAAACTTCCGCTCCCTTATCTTTACAAATTTTTACTACTTTCTCGAGACGATCTTGATTACGAGCGGTTAAAAACAATTTAACCCCTAAAGAAGCATAATTTATAGCCAGAGCTGCACCCAATCCACTACTTGCTCCAGTAATTACCAATATTTTTGGGTTGCGCATATATCTCCTTTAATGTATGGCTAATAATGCTATTGGAAAATAATTCCTTAATAAGAC
>CAZTUN010000043.1:2306-11555 GCA_964616845.1 uncultured Rickettsiales bacterium
GACGATAATCAACCATACCACAACTTAACAATTTTAAAACATTTTTATGATCACAAACTCTATTGCAAGAAGAGGCTTCATGCTAGTTTTATCCTCACCATCTGGTGCAGGAAAAACAACTATTTCTCGCCTTCTCCTCCAAAATGACAATAATATAGTTATGTCTGTATCTTATACCACTAGAGATAAAAGAAATGGGGAAGAAAACGGTAAAGATTATTATTTTATTGATAATAAAGAATTTGGACAAAAAATTAATCTCAATTTCTTTTATGAATATGCTCAGGTATTTGGTAATTTTTATGGAACACCTAAGAAATTTGTTGAGACTTCTTTAAGTCAAGGACAAGACGTTCTATTTGATATTGATTGGCAAGGAACTCATAGATTAACACAAATAGCCAGAGACGATATTGTTAGCATATTTATATTACCTCCTTCTCTTGCAGAATTAGAAAGAAGACTGCGTAGCAGAGGAAAAGATAGCGAAGAAGTAATATTAAGAAGAATGAATCACGCAAGCTCAGAAATAAGCCATTGGAATGAGTATGACTATGTAATTGTTAATGATTCTATAGATTCTAGTCTACAAAAAGTACTACATATTTTGCAAGCAGAACGCTGCAAAAGAATAAGACAGCAAGGACTACAAAGCTTTGTAAATTCTATTGTAAAATAATTTATAGTTTATCTGAATGACTAGAAACAGGCTTTTCTTCGCCTTTCAATAATCTTATAATGTTATCTTTATGCCTTATAACTACTAAAGTGCTTATGATTGTAGTTACAAATGCACTAAAATATGTTGGAGAATAAACCCAAGCAAATGGCAATGAAATTACCGCAGCTGCTATTGATGCAAGCGAAACTATTCTAGTGAAATAAAAAACTCCACCCCATATTAGGGCAGACATAATAAAAATAGGATAATATAGAACTAATAATGCGCCCGCACTAGTTGCAACTCCCTTTCCTCCTTTAAAATTTAACCAATAAGGAAATATATGTCCTGAAACTACACACAAAGCTGCTAAGCTTTTTAAACCAATTCCGCCAATTACAGAGGCAATAGTTACAGCAATAATTCCTTTTAATGCATCAAGTATAAGTGTTATTAAACCTAATTTCTTACCGCAAATTCTTAATACATTAGTAGCGCCTATATTACCAGATCCAACTTTAGTAATATCAACATTTGCCATATATTTAGTTAGCAATAGTCCAACAGGAATTGAACCTAATAAATAAGAAACTATCATTACTACTATAGACAATACAAACATTAACATATTAACTTCTCCTAATATTTATTTCTTAGTTTTACCATCTTTTTGTGGAATTTTATTACTATTTTCTTTTGTAGTAGCCTTCTTATGCTGCAATGAACGCCAGTGATTAACATTATTATTATGCTCAGCTAAACTAGCAGCAAATCTATGTCCACCAGTACCATCGGCAACAAAATATAACATTGCTGTTATTTCAGGATCAAAAACAGCTAATAAAGATAATTTACCTGGATTTGCTATAGGAGTAGGAGGTAATCCACGAATTTTATATGTATTATACGCCGTATTCTTACTTAAATCTTCTCCAGTAAGTGGACGATTCAATAAATATTTACCATTTGTTATTCCATATATAACTGTAGGATCGCTCTGAAGCATCATATCTTTATGTAAGCGATTAAGAAAAACACTTGCGACTTTTCGTCTCTCTGAATTTTTTCCAGTCTCTTTTTCAACTATTGAAGCAAGTATAATTGCATCTTGCTTATTTTTTATTGAACAATCTGCTTTATATTTTAACCATAATTTATCGGTATATTCCTGCATTGCATTTTTCATTCTTATAATCATTGCATTTCTATTATCTCCGTAGCCATAATTATAAGTTTCAGGTAATAACTCACCTTCTTTAACTTCCTCGGTAATTTCACCTTTTAAGAATGGGGCATTTTTAACTAAATCTAATATTTGAAATGTCATAAGACCTTCTGGAACTGTAAGCTTATGTACAATTGTTTCACCTTTTGAAAGTTTTTGATGAATCGACCTTACTGTCATGCCTGGAACAAATAAATATTCTCCAGGTTTTAAAATTCTATGAGTCTTACTAAAATATACAACACTCATAAATAAATACGGATAATTTATTACATCATTATCGGCTAGTAACTTAGCCATGGATTTTAAAGAAGTTTTAGGCTCAATAACAATTGTTATATCTTTTTTTAAAGGAATTGGACTATATATATAGTACCGTATAGTCCCCACTGCAACAAACGTAACAACCGTAAGGGCAATCAATAAATCTATTAAAATTTTCTTATTTCTGCTCATAAATAAATATCATTAAATTAAAAATCTATATTTGCCAAATTATAGCCTCTAACCACTATATATATCATGGCAAAATATAATATTAGATCAATCTTAACACAATAATATAGCTATTATGTGTCATATCCATCATTATAAAAAATGTAGAATAACGACCTTATTTATTGAGTGATAATATTTATTAAATTTTCTTAATTATTAAAGAAGCATTAGTTCCACCAAATCCAAAAGAATTAGATAGAACAGCCTTTAGTTCTACTTCCTTTGCTTTATGAGGCACAAGATCAATAACATCTGAACCGTCTTCTGGATCATCTAAATTTAAAGTAGGCGGTACAATGCCACTATTAAGTGCTAATATAGAAAAAATCGCTTCAACACCTCCAGCAGCTCCCAATAAGTGACCTATTGAGGATTTGGTTGAAGACATTTTTAATTTGTTGTTATTTTCAAATAACCTTCTTACCGCAGAAAATTCTATCATATCTCCCATAGGAGTAGAAGTTCCATGGGCATTAACATATCCAATATCTTCAGGATTAAGATTAGCATTTTTTAACGCCATTTTCATCGAACGATAAGCACCATCTCCCTCAGGCTCAGGCGAAGTAATATGATAGGCATCTCCAGATAATCCATATCCTACCAACTCTCCATATATCTTAGCTCCGCGAGCTTTAGCATGTTCATATTCTTCCAAAACAACTATTCCAGCACCCTCTCCCATTACAAAGCCATCTCTTGCCTTATCCCAAGGTCTTGAAGCTTTTTCTGGAGTATCATTAAAATTGCTAGATAGTGCTTTAATTGCAGAGAATCCAGCTATACCTACCCTGCATAAAGCAGATTCAGTACCACCTGCGATCATAACATCAGCATCACCATATTGTATAATTCTTGAGGCATCACCTATGGCATGTGCACCAGTGGAACAAGCCGTAACCACAGAGTGATTAGGTCCTTTAAATCCATAACGTATAGAAACCTGACCAGATGTAAGGTTAATTAAACTACCAGGTATCAAGAACGGACTTATATTCACAGGTCCATTTTCAATTAATAAAAGAGAGTTTTCTTCAATCCATGGTAGGCCACCAATACCAGAACCAATCATAACACCTGTACGGCATTTTTGTTCTTCAGTAGTAGCGACCCAACCAGAATCTTCAATTGCTTGCACTGCTGCAGCTATTCCATAAACAATAAAATTATCAATTCTTCTAAGCTCTTTAGCTGGAATCAATGTTTCTGGATTAAAGCCATCTGGTTGTTGTTCATGACTTGGAACTTGACCAGCAACCTTTGCAGGCAAGTCTGAAACATCAAATCTAGTAATATTACTTAACCCAGACTCTGAATTAATTAGACGCTTCCAAGTGGCATTCACTCCACATGCAAGCGGCGTAACTAAACCCATACCAGTTACAACAACTCGCCTCATAGCTTATAACCATTGTTATTGTTGATGATAAAAAAATTAAGCAGCAGAAGTAGATTTTATATATTTAACCGCATCTTCTAAAGTTACGATTTTTTCTGCTTGATCATCTGGAATTTCGATACCAAATTCTTCTTCAAATGCCATAACCAATTCAACTTGGTCTAAACTATCTGCGCCAAGATCATCAATGAAACTAGCATTAGGCAAAACTTTGCTTATATCTACATCAAGATGTTCTGCAACAATCTTTCTTACTCTTTCTTGGATATCACTCATAGAATTTTCCAACTCTTTATTAAGTTACTTACAAATTGTTTAACATGAAACTCGAATAATATGTTCAAATTAACTATAGTCAAACTATTTTTGTATAGCCCCACCAATTAACTAGCAAATTTGACCTTTTTCCACAACAAATCATGGCTTATAACCAAGACAATTAGCCTATTATCGCTATATCATTACCATTCCACCATTAACACTTAAGGTTTGACCCGTAACATAACCAGCCTCTTGGCTTGCTAAATAAACAGCCGCAGAAGCTATATCTTCGGGACTTCCCATTTTAGCACAAGCAATATTAGATGTTATTTTTGCTTTCTGCTCTTCAGTAAGAATATCTGTCATTGCGGTTTGAATAAAACCAGGTGCGATACAATTTACTGTTACACCCCTTGTTGCTACTTCTCTTGCTATAGATTTACTCATTGCAACTATTCCAGCCTTTGAAGCAGCATAATTTGCCTGTCCTGGATTACCTGTAATACCAACAACTGAAACAATATTTATAATACGACCAAACTGACGCTTAAACATTTTTTTGGCTGCATTTCTATTTAAAATAAAAGTTGCCTCAAGGTTTGTTTTTATAACATATTCCCATTCCTCATCCTTCATTCGCAAAATAATATTATCCTTAGTAACTCCAGCATTACAAACTAGAATATCAACCTTACCTGCTAAAGTTTCAGCCTTATCTATTAAACTATCTAATTGAGACTTGTCCGACAAATCTGCAGGCAGAACGTGGACTCTATCTTGTAAATCCTTGGCAAGTTGCTCTAACGAATCTAATTTACGACCAGATAATATTACTACTGCGCCCTGATTATGCATAGCCTTAGCAATAGACTTACCAATTCCACCACTTGCTCCTGTAACTAAAGCTACTTTTCCATCTAATCTAAACATTTACATCTCCTTAAGTAATTATTATTTTAAGATAGCAATTTTAATATTTCTTCTATATCTTTTGGCTCATGAACAGAAAATGTATTAATTGATGATTCTATTCTTTTTACTAGCCCAGATAAAACTTTACCTGATCCACATTCTATAATCTGTTCTACTCCATATTCTTTTAACTTTTCAACAGACTGCCTCCATCTAACCATACCACTTACTTGTTTTACCAATAATTCTCTGATCTGGTTAGGATCTTCTACTATTTGTGCAGTTACATTTGCAATAACGGGAACCGATGGCTTATTAATATTGACTTCAGCAAGTGCTTTAGCCATTATTTGTGCAGCAGGTTCCATTAAGCTACTATGAAAAGGAGCACTAACTGGTAATTTTATTGCTCTTTTAATTCCAAAATTTGTGGCAATATTAACCACCTCATCTATCGCAGACATTTCTCCACTTAATACTACCTGTCCTCCGCCATTGTCATTGGCAACTTGACATTTGCCGATATTAGAAACTTTTTTTGCCACTTCTTCAGCTAAATTAAGATCAACCCCAACTAATGCAACCATTCCTCCTTTACCCTTTGGGACAGCTTCTTGCATAGCCGTTCCTCTAATTCTAAGTAGCTTAGCTGTGTCTGACAGTTTTATAGCTCCAGCAGCGCATAGAGCGCTATACTCACCTAAAGAATGTCCCGCTAAGTAGGAAGAAATATCAGAAATTTTTAAATTACCTTGCTTCTCTATAACTTTAATTACTGCAACAGAAACTGCCATCAATGCTGGCTGAGTATTTCTTGTATCTGTTAGCTCTTCAAGATTACCTTCTGTCATTAAGGTAAATAATTTTTGTTTTAAGGCTTCATCAACTTCAGCAAAAACTTCTCTTGCTTCCGAAAAATTTTCAGATAGTTGCTTACCCATTCCTATTGCTTGAGATCCTTGGCCTGGAAATACTAATGCTCTAATTGTCATATTTAAAAAATCCTATATTAAAAACAACTTTGGTATAATTGATTTTAAAACAATTTGCAAATTTGATATTCTATACATAATATACTCAGCCCTATGCGAAATTATATATATATATTTATTTTTATAATATTTTATGCTCATACGTCATTTTCCTCTGGAAATGGCTATGATAGCTCTTATTTATCTCATGTACAAAATGCTATTAGTTATGCTCAAGGTAAGAGTTATAACTATGCTCTAAGTGAAGCAGAAAAAACTAATGACCCTGTAGTTAAAGATATTGTTCTATGGTTTAAGTACCAAAATGGGGCATCTGATGAAGATTTTAATACTGTAATAAAATTTATTCTTGCTCACCGAGATTGGCCCAGAACTAATCAAATTAGATTATCTGCCGAATATTCTTTAAATGATAAAATACCTTCCACCAGCCTGATTAAATATTTTACTAATAGAGAACCAAAAACTCCTTGGGCAAAACAACTACTTGCCAGAGCAAAGATTTCTCAAGGCATAAATGATAGCAATGTTAAAAATTTAATTCGCGAAGCTTGGCTTGAAAGTGATTTTTCTTCCGAGTCCGAATTAAAATTTATGCAAAAATATAAATCTTTCTTAACTCGTAAAGACTACATAGATCGCATCGATAAATTATTATGGGATCATAAAGTTCGTGAAGCCATGAGATTATTTAATCTTATTGATCAAGATAATCGCCTAGCTTTTGAAGCAAGAATATTAATTGCAAAAAAAAGCCATCTCGCATCAAAGGCACTTAAGAAAGTTCCTAGTTCAACCCTAAATCAACCTGGATTGCTCTATGAACGAGCTCTGTATAATATAGAAAGAAAAAATTATAACGGTGCTTTTAATCTAATTAAAATTTCTCCAATAAAAAACTCTTATAAACAAGAAAAATGGTGGGACATAAAAAATCAACTTATACGCCAATTTATTGATGAAAAAAGATTTAAGGATGCATATTATTTAGCTAAAAATTCTGGTAATTTAGCAGGAACATCTGATTATGCAGATAGCGAGTGGCTAGCGGGTTGGATTTGTCTAGAATTTTTAAATGATCCTAAAGATGCGTATAAACATTTCTATAATATGTTTTCTAATGTTAAATATCCTATAAGCTTATCTAGAGCTGCATATTGGGCAGCTAGAGCTGCAGCAAGTAATGGCAATCACGACATAGCGACTAAATGGTACAAAATATCTGCAAATTATCCTACAAATTTTTATGGTCAACTATCTTATGAAAAGCTTTATCCCAATAGTAAACCTAATTTGCCTAGCTATCCAATTCCAACAAACTCAGATCTACAAGAATTTAAACAACGCAGTGTAACAAGAGCCATAAAATTATTTATCGATACCAAAAATTATAATTTAGCAGAATTATTTATAAAATCAGCTATAGAACAAACATCATCTTTAGGACAGTTAGCGTTAATAAGTGAAATTGGTTTAAACAGCAAAAGAAAATCTTTAGCTGTTATAGCTGCAAAAGAAGCAAACCGTTATGGATATATTTTAACAAAAACTGGTTATCCTGTTATTGCTAACATGCCTCACTCTAAAGCAGGAAAAGCGCTGGTATTATCTATAGCTCGACAAGAAAGCAATTTCGATCAAACCGCACGCAGTAGTGCCAATGCCGTGGGATTTATGCAAATACTTCCATCTACAGCACATAGAGTAGCAAGAAATTTAGGAATTCATTACAGCACTAATAAACTAATTTACGATCCAGAATTCAACTTTCTTATCGGCAGTGAATATATAAATAGCCTTTATTCAAGCATGGATCATTCATATCTACTTGCTGTAGCTGCTTATAATGCAGGACCAGGTAATGTAAGAAAATGGATTAATAAATATGGCAGTCCTCGCAATTTAAACAATATAGAACAAGTAATTAATTGGATTGAAATGCTGCCATTTTTTGAAACGAGAAACTACATTCAAAGAGTATTAGAAAATAAACAAATTTATCAGTATTTACTTGAAGATTCTCATTTTACCCTAGAAAAAGACCTACTAATGTAAGGCGTCATAACGCATATTGCATGCCATATTTTACTGAGTTATCTCTATATCTATTAACCTTTAATTAATAATTATAGGTTAAAATCAGTGTATTATAGAGAAATTTATATAAGGTTATTGCGATGCTACAACAGCAAAATAATATTAGTCCATACGCATCTAGTCACGGAAAAATATCCGAAAGACTAAGTGAGATGTTACGCCAAGCTAGGACTTTTGGTAAAGAAGGTGGCTTATTATATATTTGGCTCGACAGTATACATATGTTAATTAGCAGTAACGGACATAATTTTGCTAATAATATTGTCAATGACATCTGCACTAAAATAAAAAATCAGCTCTTAAAAGAAAATGATCAAATAGTCCAATCTGATAAGGATCACTTATGTGTTCTATTAGATGGGTATAATAACGAAGAGATGGAAGATAAAGCTCTTGAGATATTTCATTTTATAATAAATTATGGCTGCATGACATCAAAAACTCCGCTCCAATTAAGTGCCATAATAGGCGGTGCGGATTTATCAGAATTAACTGACGATCCTGAAGATGTAATGAATAAAGCTTATATCGCTTTAAATGACGCTAAAGACTCATGCAATCACTATATATTATTTACAAATTCTAATAATCATAAGATTAGCTCTAAACATCAAATGGTTCTTGCAAACTACTTACAGCAAGCATTCTTAAGCGATCGTTTATGTTTAGCATTTCAACCTATTATAAATGCTAAAACTAAAAAACCAGAATTTTATGAATCCTTACTTCGCATATTAGATGAAAATGGCAATGCCTCAAGCGTAGGACCCTTTATTCCAATAGTTGAGAAAATGGGTTTTATTGATGTAATTGATGGACTAGCTCTTAAAATGGCAATTGCTGAGCTTAATCGTGCACCAAATTTAATTCTTAGTGTTAACGCATCTAATATTACGGTACAACAACCAAAATGGTTAGCAATGGCAATCTCACTTTTAAAAGACCCGAATATAGCATCTAGACTAATTATTGAAGTTACAGAAACTTCCGAATATCGTAATCTTGACAAATTAGGTTATTCAATAAGCGTTCTAAAACAAACTGGCTGCAAAGTAGCCTTAGATGACTTTGGTACGGGAAATACTTCTTTTTCGCAAATAAAAACTCTTCCTGTAGATATTGTAAAAATTGAAGGTGCTTTCGTAAGAACTATGTTAGATAGCCCAGAGAATAAAGCTTTCGTAAAAACATTAATAGATCTAGG
>CAZTUN010000043.1:11565-12955 GCA_964616845.1 uncultured Rickettsiales bacterium
AAAATTTTTATTTTTAAAAATGTAGAATAATTTTTATAAACGAAAGAAATAGCTCGCTAAGTGACTAATTTAGGAGCATACTTCATGCAAGGTTTTTACTTTGCTAAGGCTACATTTGATAGACCTTGGCTTAATAATAAATAGCAACGACTGCAAATCCAATTAAAATTTATACCCCCCTTCGATTTTAGGTTTACAACTGTCAGTTAAGCAATATTATCTTCACATAAATTTACTAATTAAATATTTAGGAATAATAAATGACAGCAAGGGTTCTATCTGGAGTACAACCAACTGGCAATTTACATCTTGGAAACTATCTTGGTGCGATACGTAACTGGATTCCAATGCAAGAAACTCATCAGTGCTTATTCTGTATTGTTGATTTACATGCCATCACCATTCCCCAAGACCCTAAATATCTTCATCAATCTACCCTCGATACAGCAGCAGCATATATTGCATGCGGCATAGATCCTAAAAAAGCAATTATTTTTAATCAATCCATGGTTTCAGGTCATTGCGAACTATCGTGGATTCTTGGTGCTATAACGCCACTTGGCTGGCTTAATCGTATGACGCAATTTAAAGAAAAAGCTGGAAAACACAAAGAACAAAGTGGTCTTGGTCTTTATGGCTATCCTGTACTTATGGCAGCCGATATACTTCTTTACAATGCAACTCATGTTCCTGTAGGAGAAGATCAAAAGCAGCATCTTGAACTAACTCGAGACATTGCTGGAGCTTTTAATCGCCTTTATAATATAGAATATTTTAAACTGCCAGAACCTTTAATTACTGGTCATGCAACCAGAGTTATGAGTTTAAAAGACGGCACAAAAAAAATGAGTAAGTCGGATACTTCAGATTACTCACGTATAAATCTTGCAGATAGCGAAGATGATATAAGACAAAAAATAAAGAAAGCTAAGTCTGATATGTTCGATGGTATAACATATGATCCAGAAAAGCGACCAGATATAACAAATCTTCTAAATATTTATATATCTATAAGTGGAGAATCAAAAGAATCTGTATGTGAAAAATTTGCAGAATCTAACTCCTCTAACTTCAAAAATATTCTCTCTGAAACACTAATTGAGCATTTACGACCAATAAAATCTAATTTTGAAGATTTAAGAAGACAAAATGACTATATCCTTGATATTTTAAAGGACGGCAGCCAAAAAGCATCTGATCTAGCTATATCTAACCTTAACAATATCAAAGATATTATTGGCTTTGTACGAGCTTAACTCTTGTTTTTATCTCTGTTTTATATTATGAGACTTACACTTTTATATTCAGCTTGTTTATTATAATAAATTAATAATGAAGATCTAATGCGCATAGAATCGCAAAAGAATTATCCCTCTGCTAATAAGATTGA
>CAZTUN010000044.1:0-5827 GCA_964616845.1 uncultured Rickettsiales bacterium
AGGTTACTTACCAGATAGTACTGGTGAGTTTGGTGTTACAGCTTTGATGAGAGCTGCTTATCAAGGTAATATTGATTTAATGTCTGTATTAATAAAATCTGGTGCTTCGGTTAATACGGCAGATTTAGGTGGTGAAACTGCTTTGCACTTGGCTGTACGTAAAGATAATTTAGAAGCGGTAAATATACTTTTAGCGGCTAAAGCAAATGTTAATGCTCAAGACAAAGAGGGTTGGACTGCCTTAATGCGTGCGGTATTGAGTAAGAATCAAGCTATAGTTAAGTCTTTAGTTAGTGCTGGAGCAAATGTATCTTTGGTTAATTCAGATAATGATTTTGCTTTTGTTCAAGCAGTAGCACTTTCAGAGATAAAATTAATTGAGATTATGGGACAAAGCCCAAGTTTTAATAATTTATCAAAAGAGCAATTAGAAAAGATAAAAGAAACTGCTAATAAAAAGTCTAATAAACAACTATCTGAAGAGTTAGCTAAATTTATACCTAATGATAGACAAGAACATAAAGATAATAATTTGCCTTTGCTTGTAAAAAATAGTGACGATAAAAGCAAAGATAAGCTTAAAAAACAAGATAGTGTATTAGATAGTAAAATAAGTGATTTAACGTCGGTAATTTCTGTAAAAGAAAAAAATGATTCAGATATTAATTCACCTAGTGATAAAGGATATGATAATGTAACTAAAGCTGCCTTAGAAAAATTTAGTAAGGCTAATCAAGATGACAATAAAGCGATAATAACCAATAACGAAAATATTGTAGCTAAAGATAAGCCTGCTGCATTATCACAAAATATTGAGCTTAATTCAAAAATAGCAACAGCTTTACCAACAAATAATTTAGATACAAAAATATCTCCCCCTATTAATCATAGGGAAGAAGTTGTTCATAATGAGGTAGGGCAGGTAAAAGAAATTATTGATTTGCCATGGAATGCAAATAAATCAGTTGCAGAGAATAATAAGCAAGCTCAAGCTAGTTTAGCAGAAAAAAATAATAATAAATTAGATGGTAAAGCTGCTTCTGCAAACTCTACAAAGAATTATCAGGAGAAAAAGAAGGTTGTTATTACCAAGCCAAAAGTTTTAAATAATAAACCAGCTAAACTTAAGAAAAATAGCAATATACCTATAAAAAAAGATACGATAGATTCACAAGAAAAACAGCTATATATGCTTCAACTTGGAGTGTTTTCGGATTCTAAATTAGCGCTTGCCGCTTGGGAAAATTTATTGAGATCTAATAAAGACTTATTATCTGGTTATACTCCTATAGTAAAAAAAATGAATATATATGGCAGTATAGAAGATTTATTTAGGTTAAGAGTAGGCAATTTTGGTGATAAATCTAAGGCAAGAAATCTTTGTTCAAGTTTAATGGCAAGAAACGTAGAATGTTTTGTTGTTGAAATGGATCCTGATGCGATTATTTTCTCTGAAAATAATGTTGCTTCTGCTGATGTTGCTGAAAATAAACTAAATCAGTCTATACCTTCATTATCAGAGGTTAAAAAGACTGAAGTTTTAAAACAAAATACTCATTCAACTAAGCTTGAGCCTACAAAAACATATGATAATAATCAGAGTATTAGTAATAATACTACTGAAAATTTATCAGCTCCTGCTGATTTATCTGCGCATCTTCCTATTGCCTCAACGCAGAATAATATTAAATCAACTAGCAATATAGAGAATTTAGGCAATAAAGTAGCAGTTATTGCCCCTGAGACTCAATATATTGAAAATAAAACCGAATCAAATCAAGCAATTAATTCTAGCTTGCCTCAAGCCTCTGAAGCATTTAGTTCAATACCAGCTAATATATCGAGCTTTTCTAAAGATAAAGAAATTGACACAAGTACAAACTTACCTTGGAAAAATACAACTAATGCTGATAAACAATTGATGATAGCAAAGCAAGTGGAAAATACAAATACTCCTACACCACAAGAAGCTAGTAATTATCGTCAAAATATAACAAACATACCATTAAATGATTTTGAAGATGAATATAAAAATTTTTATAAAGATGTAGGTAAATCTCAAGTAAAATCTGCTAGCGGTGTTTCGGCGGCGGTCATGGTTTCAGATGATGCAATAAATAAACAAAGTAATATAAGTGACTTAGATAATATAAATATAAAAGGAATATGGTTAAAAGTTAGTAATTTTAATAACAAGCAAGAGGCAGAAGATTATTACACCAGAATGTTTAAATACGATAATGACTTTAAAAACGCTAAAATGTCAGTTATTAATGATGGAAATAATTTAGCAATTAAAATAGGACCTATTGATGAAAGTAAGGTTAATAATTTTTGTACTATAGTAAAAAATAATCAATTAATTTGCCAAGAAATAGATAATGTTACAGGTCAGACTAAGTCGGTAGAAAATTATCAGCAAAGTAATAAAGCAGGGCAGCGAAGACCTATAAATAGTAATATTGATAAAAATTCTCAACCTAGCCAATTAAGTAGTTCTAGCGATATCGTAACCAATAATTTACCTTTACAGGGTAATATATGGGCTCAGTTAGGAACTTTTTCTAGTCGCGTGGAAGCAGAAAATTATTGGAAATTTTTAATTGAAGATAATGCAGATATTCTTACAGGCATGCCTTATGATTTTAAGTCAGTTGAAAATGAGAATTTTGGTAAAGATGCTGTAGTCTTGAGTGCAGGTCCTTTTACCTCTTTTAATGAGGCTAACAAGTTATGTCAAACCCTCAAAGGGCGTAATGTAGCCTGTTTTGCGCAATAAATGCAATAAATTTATCAAGTTAAGGTAATTGTCATCTTATAAAATGTGATATTGTAATAATTTCTTAATAAATTGAAAGTATAATATAGTAATTAGCCTGCTTTGCTATTTTTAAGAGATATATTATTATATGCCAGAACGTACTAATAATAGAAATGCTGAAGATATAAATCCTGTTGCATCAAGAGAGGCAACAGATAATTGGCATGCAGCAAAAACTCAAGCAGATCAAGATAGACTGGAAGTACAAAGGCTTAGGCTTTTAGATAAGGAGCGTTCTTTAAAAGAGAAAGAAGCTGCATTAGCAGATTTAAAAAATAATAATAGTACCAATAACAATAATAAGTCAGAAAGCCTTTCTGGTCTTTCTATAATGGCAGTTATATTTGGAATAATATCGATACTTCTTATTCCAGCCGCTCCTATTTTTATAATTATGGCAGCATTATCATTTTATGTTGCTGCTGCATCTTTTTCATTAAATCATTTAAATAAATCGGATAGTAAATTACCAACAAGAACTCCTTCAAGATATATTGAGCGAGAAGAAAGAGAAGCTAGTCAGAATATTTCTAGGGCAAGACCAAGATCTGAGTATAGAAAAATTGAATTAGGAAATAATAAAAGACTAGAATCAAAGCCTAAATATAAAAAAATTAAATTAGCTAACAAAGAAAATGAAAGAGCAAAACAACCCTTTGAATATACAAGTCCAATACGTGAAGAATTAACTTTATCTTCTCAAAGAGAGCAGGCAGCACAACTTCCTAATAATACTGGATCAAAAGGAATTATACGTGAGCCAGTGCACTATGAAGAATATTATCCTTCTCATTTGTATGAAACAGAAAATCCAAGTAACCAATTACCTCCATTCAATCTGCGACCTATCGTTAAAGAAAATCCTAACTATGGAAAAGGTAGCACAGGAATAGATTTGAGAAATTTGGGAGCAGAACTAATAACGCATGGTACAGAAATTTTACCTGGGAATCATGACCCTGTAGTAAGAAGTCCTATGGGAGGAGATAGTCAAGATTATGATGGAAATAGATTAAGATTTTTATCTTCTGAACAAAGATTGTCTAGAATACCAGAAGAAGATACTATTTCGCGAGAAGAAATACAAATAGTAGCAAGTCGAGAAGAAGAGCCTATTTATGCGACCCCTCAAAGACGTAGTAACACTAATAATAAAACTCCAGAGGAACCTCAATATCAAGAATTACCACCAATTGAATCTAACGGAAGTAATTATAGTGATTATTTTCCATCTGAACCTGCTGCTCGTGAAGTAAAATCACTAAGCTATTTTATGAAAGATAAAATAAGCAACAAATTAGGAATTAATAGGGCTGCTGAAGAAAATGATAAATTGTTTGGTATATTGGCTGAGTATGTTGGTTTTATACAAGATGATAAATCTTGGAAAGAATTTGTTTTAGGAGGAGGAAATAGTAGCTTTCTAGAAGAAGTAAAAAATGCGTTAGATCTGGATAAGGCAATAAGCAGACCATTTTTTGAAAAAGCAAAGCTTATCAAGGATAATCAATATCAAAGATTAGAAAGATATCTTAAATCTAAAAAAGAAACCGGTGCTTTTAGTAAACCTGTTCCTGCTCAATCCGCTGTTCCTGAACCTCCTGTAAATGTTGATCAACTTGTTCCTTTGCCTGAACCTGCTGCTCCTGTTCAACCTGCTATAAATGCTGCAAATGCTGCTCATTTATTGGATGAGCTAGTTAATCTTAATGCTGAGTTTCTTCAACCTGCTGTTGTAAATATTCCTGCTGCTGCTCCTGTTCCTGCTGCTGAACCTGTTCCTGCTGCTGAACCTAAAGTTCCTGTAAAGGTTGCTCAACCTGCTGCTCGTGAAGTAAAATCACTAAACGATTTTATGAAAGATAAAATAAGCAACAAATTAGGAATTAATAAGGATGCTGAAGAAAATAATAAATTGTTTGATATATTGGCTAAGTATGTTGGTTTTATACAAGATGATAAATCTTGGAAAGAATTTGTTTTAGGAGGAGGAGGAAATAGTAGCTTTCTAGAAGAAGTAAAAAATGCGTTAGAGCAGGACAATGCAATAAAAACGAACCGTTTTAAAAAAAATCAAATCACCCCAGAAAGTGAATTTAAAAATTTAAAAAAATATCTTAAAAGCAAAGATTTGTTAAATAAGCAGCAGGCACAAAGAAGGGAATCATATGAAGTAGATCTTGATGATCCTGAAAATCAACCTCCAAATCTATTGCAAAGAGTAGATGCGCGAAGAGCAGGTAATAATAATATTAGCCATGTTTAATAATAAATAATCTTATTGTTTCGCCAATTAGTGCAAATCCCATAGTGCCATAAATATAAATATGTGGAATCATGAAGCCAAAGCTTTTTGAAACCAGTAAAGCTCCAAGCATTAAAATAAAGGCTAAAGCAAGCATTTTTAATGAAGGATATTTATCAATAAATTTAGAAATTATCTCAACAAAAAATACCATAATAATCATGGCAATAACCATTGAAATGACAATTACTTTTATGTTAGTGGTCATGCCAATAGCCGTTACTACTGAATCAAAAGAAAATACTAAATCAATAAATATAGCTTGTAAGATAGTAGATAATAAACCTGATTTTAAATTTTTATATTCTTCCTTAAATTTTTTACTAAACATTTGATGAATGCTTAAAGTAGATTTATAGATTAAGAACAATCCGCCAAAGAATAAAAATAAACTATGTCCAGAAATGCTAGCACTATTAATAAAAAATAATGGTTTATTAAAATTAACCAACCATTTTAGACCAAATAAGAAAAATATCCTGATAATTAGAGCAAGTGCAACCGCTATATTTCGAGCAATTAAACGTTTATGTTTAGGTAAATGCTCAATGGTCAAAGCAATAAATATTACGTTATCTACGCTCAATACAATTTCAAGTAAGGTTAAGGTTACAAAACTTGCAATTAATTCATAGGTCATAAAATTGTTCAAATAAATTTTAAATTTTGTACAATTTAGCTATGAATACAACTGATATAAA
>CAZTUN010000044.1:5837-12685 GCA_964616845.1 uncultured Rickettsiales bacterium
AATTAGAAAATATGTTATATGCTATAAATTTCAAAAGATGTTATAATATATAACATAAATAATAAAATATAGTAATAAATAGATAATTTTTCAAAGATTTTATATAAATTATGCTAAAACAGGTATTAGTTTTTAATAATGGTTCTTCAAGTATAAAATTTGCCTTATATAATTTTGCCGGAGATCTGCTTTTAAAAGTCAAGATAAAAGAAATTTTTAATCAACCAAATATAGAGATTTTATTAGGCAATAAAATAGAATACACCGCCTTAGAAATAGCTAAAAAATTATCTTATATAGAAATATTGAAAATTATTTTTGTATGGTTACAAGAAAATAATATTCTTAACAATATTATAGCTGTTGGTCATAGAGTAGTTCATGGAGGAGTTGAATTTAATCATTCATTATTAATTAATAAAAAAATCTTAAAATCAATTAATAAATTGACCAGCCTTGCGCCATTGCACCAGCCATTTGCAGTTAAAACCATAGAATTTTGTAATAAAATATTGCCAAAAATTCCACAAGTTGCAGTATTTGATACTAGCTTTCATGCAAGCTGTTCGTTATTAGAGAAAACTCCAGCCATAGATAGTAAATTTGTAAAAGATGGGATAGTTAATTATGGATTTCATGGCATATCCTATAGATCTATATTAGAAGAACTAAAAAAATATGTACCAGATACTATAAATAGAAAAATAATGATTATGCATTTGGGTAATGGTTCTAGTATATGTGCGATTAGAAATAATAAAAGTGTTGCTACGACAATGGGTTTTTCTCCTTTGCAAGGGCTAATTATGGCGACAAGATGTGGTGATATTGATCCTGGCATTATTTTGCACTTACAAAAAAAATATAAAATTTCACAGAATAAAATATCATCGTTACTTTATAAAGAATCTGGTCTTTTTGCCTTATCTCAAATTAGTGGCAATATAAGTGATTTAATTAACTATACAGATGATAAATCAAAATTTGCTATAGATATGTTTTGTTATCATGCAGCTAAAAAATTATTATCCCTTACTGTGGCAACAGAAGGGGTTGACGTAGTGGTATTTACAGGAGGAATTGGAGAAAATATTCCTATAATAAGAGAAAAGATATGCAAATATTTGCAATGGGTTGGTTTAGATTTAGACCATGGTTTAAATAAAATTAATCAAATAAAAATTAATAAGCAAGATGCTAAAATAGAAATTTTAGTAATAAGAACTGATGAAGAAAAAATTATATTTGAAGATGTGAGGCAAATTATATGACAGAAAATTATTTTAAAGAATGGCAACAAGGATATGGTGTAATAAAACATAGTAAGCGAACGATACAAAGAGTTGAAAAGTTAGTAAACTTTCTTAAAGCAAATAATATAAAAGGTGATGGTAATGATATTTATAAATTATTTGCGGCGGCAGATAAATTAGCTAATTTTGCAATGTGGTTGGTTGTGCATCAAACATATGCAAAAAAAATATATTTAGATGGACGAGATTTAGTAAGTGATGATTTCAAACTAGATCCACAAGGTCATCTTGGCGCATCTTTAAATATGATACCTGCTTATATAGGTTATTTATTAATAAATAGCTTAACAGGAATTACAAGAAGTTGGGTGATGGAGCAAGGTCATGCGGTGGCTGCGATTGATACGGTTAATTTGCTAGTAGAAAACATGCATGAGGTTCATGCAAGTAGATATGATTTAAGTGAGGAAGGATTAAGCAGATTTGTTAATGATTTTTATTCATATAAATTAAATAAATTAGGTTTGCCTGATTCTCCTTTAGGTAGTCATGTTAATCCTTATACAGGTGGAGGACATTTAGAAGGTGGTTATCTAGGTTTTGCCTCATTGCAATATTGTCATATGCCGCTGAAAAATGAACAATTAGTTGCTTTCTTAAGTGATGGAGCTTTTGAAGAACAAAGAGGATCAGATTGGACTCCAAGATGGTGGAGGGCAGAAGATTGTGGGTTAATTGCACCAATTATGATTGCTAATGGTAGAAGAATAGATCAAAGAAGTATATTAGCTCAAGAAGGGGGAGCAAAATGGTTTAAGAAATTTCTTAAATTAAATAATTTTACTCCTATAGTATTTGATGGTCGTGATCCTGCAGCCTTTGCTTATAGTATTTGGTTACAAGAAAATAAATTGCAAGATGAAAGCTTGCACATAAAGAATATTGATAATTATGATATAAAAATTCCTTATGGTATAGCGGTTGCGCCTAAAGGAGCTGGTTTTTACAATGAAGGGACTAATGCTGCTCATAATTTACCATTAGAAAAAAATCCTCACGATGATGATTTGGCACGTCAGCATTTTAATCAGTCAGTAAAAAAGTTATTTGTAGAATTTTCACAGTTAAAGCATGCATCTTCTTTATTTAAGAATCATAAAATAGCTAAAAGAATAAAAGAAAAAGATAATCCTATAGCAAATAGGGAGGTTAGATTAGAATTAGTTCCATCATTGGCATTAAAAATTATTAATAAGGCTGATTTTGTACAAGATAGATTTACAAAAATTAGTGCAATGGAAGCAATAGATGATGGTTTTTTAAATATTGTTAAGCATAATCCTTCTTTACGACCAAGAATAGGTAATCCTGATGAATTACGCTCAAATAAAATGATTCATTCCTTAGAAAATTTGGAATTTAGAGTTGTAAAAAAAGCAAAAGATAAAGAAGAATCAAGTTTAGGCAAAATTATTACAGCGTTAAATGAAGAGGCAATAGCTGGAGCTGCTTTTGGCAATAAAGGTGGTATTAATATTATTGTTAGTTATGAAGCTTTTGCTTCAAAAATATTTGGCATGGCAAGGCAGGAAGTAATATTTTCTAAACATTGTAAAGAAATAGGTAAAAAGGTAGGCTGGCTTTCCGTTCCTATTATACTTACTTCAAACACATGGGAAAATAGTAAGAATGAATTATCACATCAAGATCCTTCATTTGTTGAGAGTATGCTTGGAGAAACTTCAGATATATCAAGGGTAATTTTTGTACCAGATTATAATGTAGCTATGAAGTTAATGGAGAAGATATATCAAACACAAGGTCAGATATGGTCAATGGTAGTTGCTAAGCAAAAATCGTCATTATTATTTGAGGAAGAAGAGGCAATAAGTTTAGTAGAAAATGGAGCAATAGAAATAAAATGGGCAGGGTATAATACTGATGAAGCTAAAATTGCTCTAATTGCAATAGGAAGTTATCAGCTAATAGAAGTAATAAAAGCAGCAAAAAAATTGAAAGAAAATAAAATAGCCAACCGCGTTATTTATATTATGGAGCCTGGAAAATTTAGAGTTGCTCGTAATTTAGGAGAAGAAGAACATTTAGCGAGTACAAAATTTTTACAAGCTTTATTACCAAATACTATAGAAAATATTGTCTTAGTTAGTCATACAAGAGCAGAAATAATAGTAGGAATGCTACAAAATATACTAAATAAAAGAAATTTTAAGGCATTAGGTTTTATAAATCAAGGAGGCACATTAGGAATAGATGATATGCTATATGTTAATAAATCTAGCTGGGCTCATATACTAAAAAATATAAGTCAAATATTAAATATTGATTCACGCATTGTGCTTTCTCATGAAGAAAGGCAAGTCCTAAATGGAGAGCGATCGCCAGATGGTATAATTACAAAAATAAGTTAGGCTAGGCATGGTTAGATAGGATAAGTTTTATGAAAATTAGTTTTCTAGGAGCAACTGAGACAGTAACAGGATCTAAGTATTTATTAGAATATAATAATGTTAGAATTTTAATAGACTGTGGCTTGTTTCAAGGGCGTAAAGATTTACGTCTTTTAAATTGGGATAAATTAGAAGTTGACCCAAGAACTATTAATTATGTTGTTTTAACTCATGCGCATATAGACCATAGCGGATATTTGCCATTATTAGTAAAAAATGGTTTTAGAGGTAAGATATTTTCTTCGCATGGAACGATGCAGCTATGTGATCTTTTATTGAGAGATAGTGGACATATACAAGAAGAAGATGCTAAACGTGCTAATAAATATAGTTACAGCAAACATCATCCTGCTTTGCCATTATATACGGCAGAAGATGCTCAGGAAGTCATGAAATATTTTTATGCGGTTGATTATGCAATTAATATAAAAATTAATGACGATATTAGTTTTAATTTAGCAAGATCAGGACATATTATTGGTTCTTCATTCGTTACAATTAATTATGATAATAAAAAATTAGTTTTTTCTGGAGATATCGGTCGCAGTAATGATCCATTAATGCAAAGACCTTCACAAATTCAGCAGGCAGATTATTTGGTTTTAGAATCAACTTATGGTAATAGATTACATGATAATACTAATCCTGAGATTGTTATTAAAAGGATAGTAAACGAGACTATAGCAAAGGGAGGAACTATATTAATTCCTGCTTTTGCAGTTGGACGTGCCACCAGTATTTTATATCATTTGTATAATTTAAAAAAGAATAAAGAAATTCCTGATATTCCTATCTTTATGGATAGTCCGATGGCTGTGTCGGCTGCTAATATATTTTGTCTATATAATAAAGATCACAGATTGCCTAAGAACTTATGTGAAGCGGTATTTTCGATTGCAAAATATACTAGATCTATTGAGGATTCAAAAGCAATAGATGATATTAATTTGCCAAAAATAATTGTATCTGCAAGTGGTATGGCAACTGGAGGCCGAATATTGCATCACTTAAAAAGATTTGTTGAAAATGAAAAAAATACTATATTATTTACTGGATTTCAGGCAGAAGGAACAAGGGGTTCACGCATATTATCTGGTGAAAAAGAAATAAAAATACATGGCAAATTATATCAGGTAAAAGCTTTGGTCGAATCTATACCTAATATGTCGGCTCATGCAGATTATAAAGAAATAATAGAATGGCTTAGCCATTTTAATAAGCCGCCAATAAAAATATTTATTACTCATGGCGAAAAAACGGCAGCAGAAGCTTTAAAGGAAAAAATAATACAAACTTTTAATTGGAATGTAGTGGTAGCAAAATATAAAATGTCAGAGAAAATATAATGGTATTGAGAACTTTAACATTAAAAAGATTGGCTATTGATACACATAAAGAGGCGGTGCTTTATGTAAGTCAGGATTGTCCAGTTTGTGCATCAGAAGGTTTGGAATCTCAATCAAGAGTCAAGGTTAATCTAAAAGATAAGTCAATCATTGCAACTTTAAATATTGTTAAAGGTAATAATTTACTTGATAATTGTAATGCTTCGCTTTCAGAATATGCTTGGAATCTTTTACAAGCAAAAGAAGGTGACGAGATAACAATTAGTCATCAAATGCCATTATCTTCGCTTAAGTTTGTTAGATCTAAGATTTATGGTAATCAATTAAGTAAGTTGGAATTTAAGGAAATTATTTCTGATATAGCATCAGGAAAATATTCAGATATTCATATTTCTTCTTTTTTGACAGCATGTGCGGCGGCTAAATTAAATTTAGATGAAATAAGCTATTTAACTTCAGCTATGATAGAAATGGGACAAATTCTTGATTGGGATAAAGATATAGTTGTTGATAAACATTGTGTTGGTGGATTGCCTGGCAATAGAACGACACCTATTATTGTTTCTATAGTTAGTGAATTTGGCTTAACTATGCCCAAAACTTCTTCGCGTGCGATTACTTCACCAGCAGGAACGGCAGATACTATGGAGGTATTAGCTCCAGTTGAGCTGACAATGAATAAAATGCAAGATGTTATAAAACAGGAAAATGGTTGTATAGTTTGGGGAGGATCAGTTTCATTAAGTCCTGCTGATGATATTTTAATTACGGTAGAGAGAGTTTTAGATATTGATAGTGAAGGTCAATTAGTTGCATCTGTACTGTCAAAGAAAATTGCGGCAGGGGCAAATCATGTATTAATAGATATTCCAATTGGTACGACAGCAAAAGTAAGAACCATAGAAATGGCAAATAATTTAAAATATTATCTTGAGCAAGTTGGAATAAGATTAGGAATTAAAGTTAAGGTATTATTTAGTGATGGTAGTTGGCCAGTAGGTAGAGGAATCGGACCTAGTTTGGAGGCAAGAGATGTTGTTAGTGTTTTAAAAAATGACTCAAATGCGCCAAAGGATTTAAGAGAACGTGCATTAATTATAGCTGGGAGCATAATAGAATTTTCTCCTCAAGTAGAAGAAGGCAGAGGTTATGAAATAGCTCGTGAAATTTTAGATAGTGGCAGAGCATGGCATAAATTTAGGTCAATCTGTAATGCACAAGGAGGAATAAGAGATATTCCTATTGCCAAATATACACATGCAGTTACTTCTTCAGATAAGGGAAAAGTAAAAAATATTGATAATAGAAAAATAGCTCTTATTGCAAAGCTTGCGGGTGCGCCAAATCACAAGGTAGCTGGAGTTGACTTGCATGTAAGGTTAGGTGAGGAAATTAGAGTAGGACAGACCTTATATACAATTCATGCAAATTCTCCTGGTGAAATATCTTATGTGTTACATTACATAGGAAGTAGTAATTCAATAATTGAATTAGGTTAGATTTATATGAAGATATTATTTTCACTAGCAAATAATGATAAGATTGCAGCCAGATTATTAGAAAATAGGCAAATTACTAAGGGCGAATTTATTTTGCGTAATTTTCCAGATGGAGAAATATATATACAAGTTATCTCTGAGGTAAAAGATAAAGAAGTGATAATTCTATCAAGCTTAGATTATCCAGACAATAAAATAATGACTTTGATTAGCTTAGCTACAACATTAAAAGAGTTTGGCGCAAAAAGAATTACTTTGCTAGCACCATATCTTGCTTATATG
>CAZTUN010000045.1:0-12612 GCA_964616845.1 uncultured Rickettsiales bacterium
TTAATCAAAGGTACTGCTGCTCAAGCAATTATAGATGAACGCTCTGCTAAGACTGCTTTAAGCGTGATGGCGGTTTTAGCAACTAATTTACGTTCTATGAAATATATAAAATCTGGAGAAAATAATTTTTCTATTCGCGACTGGATTAGTAATGAAAATAATAGTGGCTTTCTTATTATAACTTCTCGTGGTGATCAACATTCTGCATTAAAGCCTTTAATCTCTACTTGGATAGAAATTGCGATTAATTCTTTACTTAGTTTAGAACAAAGTACTACTCGTAAAATATGGGTTATTTTAGATGAGCTCCCTTCCCTACATTATATTCCAAGCCTACATTCTGGTCTTGCTCAATCTAGACAATTTGGCGGTGCATTTGTTTTAAGCTTGCAGCTTATGGCTCAACTTCGTTCTATTTATGGTATGCATGATGCCGAAGCAACTAGCGGTTTATGTCGTACTAGAGTAGTATTTGCTACTCCAGATGAGGATACTGCTAAATGGTGTGCGCAAAGTTTGGGTTCGTGGGAAATAGAAGAATTTAGCGAAGGAATTTCTTACGGAGCTCAGGCAATGCGCGATGGTATTACCATTCAACCACATAAATCAATTAAAAGCTTAGTCTTGTCTTCAGAAATAATGAATATGGCAAATCTTGAGGCCTATTTTCGCTTTGCTAATGGCTTTCCTATCGCTAAGAAAAAAATAAACTTTACCTTACGCAAAGAAATTAGTCCCTCTTTTTGTCCTTATCCTGACATAGATTTACCTGTAGAGAGCAATAATACAGACAATTTTCCACAAGAGCTAGATTCGCTGCAAAGGGAAGAAGATTTTTCTACCAATTCTTCAAATGATCTTTATGAAATTAATATTGTTTAATTGATTAAATTTATAAGATCAATATTTAGGCATAAATTAAACCCTCTATATGTTTCATACTTTTTTCAAACAGAACAATTTCAAAAACAGAAAAGACCTTATATTACTGGCACAAAAGTAAGGCGAGTTAATGCTTTGAATATTTAGAGACTTTATATTTAGAGAATTAAAAGTTAGCCGCACAACAGCAACTAGCTATTTAGACAAACTTGTAACAATCAAACTTATGGATAAAGTAAAGATAGGACGAGAGAGCTATTATATAAATACAGAGCTTTTTAATCTCTTGAGTAATGTTCATAAAAAATAGTGTTTCTATCCATATCCTAGAAATATGTGTAGAAAAATTAGTTTTCTATACATATAGTCATAAGTATAGTATATATGGAAAGTTGGGTTTTATACGCATATCTTATGTGCAATAATGAGCTTAGACTTATTTATATGAAAGGAATAAAACTCTCCTAAAATCATGAATTTATTACCGTTGAAGTAACTAAATATAGTGCATTTGTTAATTCTATGGGTTAGCAAAAAAAATTTAAACGGTCTAATTGAGATAAATTAACCTTATTTAAGCAACCATTTGATATTATTGCAGAATCGAAGTCAGGCATAGAAAGTGAAATTGCCTTTGATACGTCTAAACCAGCTAATTTTGAAAAGTGGCTCGCCTTACTTAGTACGTTACCAACCCAAAGGCGTGAGCAGGTAGTGTTTTTTGGTGGCTATTATAAGCAGGTTAATGTTGGAAATGCGGTCGCCAGTTTGAGTTCTTAATATTTATTTTTAAATGCATTGAATGATTTTATAAGAGGAGGTATTAATATAAATTAGCTGCCTAGTTGCATCATATTTCCCAATAAAAATGTAATTTTATGAAAAAAAGTAAAAAAGTATTATCGTTATTCTCTGGCTGTGGAGGAATGGATTTAGGGTTTGAGGGTAATTTTGATGTTTTGCAAGATTGTGTTAATAAGAATATACACCCACATTGGATAAAAAAATCTAATAAAGATGGTTTTGTAAAGCTTGCTGCAACTGGTTTTGAAACTGTTTTCGCTAATGATATTAAACCTTCCGCAAAAGTGGCGTGGGAAAATTACTTCCGCTCAAGAGGTGTAAAATCGAAATTCTATTCTAATAGTATCGTTGATTTAGTAAAGGCGGCTAGAAATGGAATGTTTGAATTTCCTAAGAATATTGATGTCGTGACGGGTGGGTTTCCTTGTCAGGATTTTAGTTTGGCTGGAAAAAGAAAGGGATTTAATTCTCACAAATGCCATAACAACAAACATGTAGAAGTTGACGAGGCGACTACGGAAAGCCGAGGTATGCTTTACTATTGGATGCGTGAGGTTATCGACATAGTAAAGCCAAAAGTTTTTATAGCTGAGAATGTAAAAGGGTTGCTTACACTTGGTGACGCTAAAGAAATAATTCAAAAAGACTTTTCTTCTATAGGTGGTAACGGTTATTTAGTTGTTGAGGCAAGGTTATTAAACGCCGCTAATTATGGAGTTCCTCAAAATAGAGAAAGGGTATTCTTTATAGGGTTTTTAAGGGAGGCTTTAAAGGATGGTGTTGAGGAGTTAATAGAGTTTCACGATTCCCCTCTGTTTCCTTTTCCTAAGCCCACTCATTATTTGGGAAGCGATGATATTTCAAATATATTATTACCTAACGTAACCTTAGACAAAGTTTTTGAAGGATTAAACGAGCCTGAAATTGAAAAAAGAGATTTATCTCAAAGAAAACATTCAAAAGCAAAATGGATGGGAAAGCACTGCCAAGGTCAAACAGAGGTTAAATTAGATAGTATATCTCCGACTATAAGGTCAGAACATCATGGAAATATTGAGTTTAGAAGACTTTCGCTTGAGCATGGTGGAAAGATAGCGAGTGAATTAAATAAAGGTCTAAAGGAAAGGCGGCTAACTATCAGGGAGTGTGCTAGAATCCAAACATTCCCTGATGACTATGAGTTTGTATTTAATAATGGGGCTACTAGCCTAAGCGCATCGGAAGCTTATAAATTAATAGGAAACGCCGTACCACCTTTGTTAGCCTATAATTTAGCGCAAAAAATACAAGAAATTTGGAATGAAGTTTTTAAAAGTGAAGTAATAACAAATGATTATATCAAAGAACAAAAAAGCTCCAGAAGAGCAGTTCGTGTCGCTACTTGAAGCTACGCAAACACACTTGAAACAAGAGTCTGAATCTAAGAAAAGCTACTATCTTTCAAGAGGTGGAGTGGCTTTAGAAGAGGATGTTTTAGACTCTATGATTAAGCATTCCAAAGGAACTGAATTTGAAGGCTCTATAGAAAGAATATCGGGGCAAAAATTTCCAGATATTATAGCTAACAAATACTATGGGGTTGAGGTGAAAACCTCAAAAGGAAAAGACTGGAAAAGTACAGGAAATAGCGTCTTGGAAAGCTCAAGAGTTGATGGAATAGAAAAAATATACCTATTCTTTGGCAAGTTATCAAACCCTGTTGATTTTAAATGTCGTAAGTATGAGGATTGTTTGTATGAGGTAGCGGTCACTCACTCGCCTAGATATTTGATTGATATGAATTTATGTGAGGAAGATACAATCTTTAGCAAGCTTGGCATTCGCTATGATGACCTAAGAACTAGAAAGAATCCTATAAAGCCTATTGTTGATTACTATAGGTCTAAATTAAAAGAAGGTGACGAGTTATGGTGGATGGATAGCGAAAAAACCTCCAATTTAACGGTGACTCAGTGGAGCAATCTGGCTGAGAATGAGAAAAGGTTAAAAAGAATAGAGGCGTTCGCTTTATTTCCAGAGTTATTTAGCGCAAGTCCTAAAAAATACCTCCAACTATCATCGTGGCTTGTATCAAAATACGGTATTGTTTCGCCATCTTTGCGAGATACCTTTAGCGCAGGAGGACAAATGTCAATAAACTTAAATGGCAATGACATAAAGCTTCCAAGAATTTATGGTCATTTGATTGAAAATATCAAAGATATTAAGCGTCTTGTAAAGTCTAAGAATGTTATTGAGTTGAGCAGATATTGGCGTGAAGAAGTGGCTAATAAAAATAAAATAGAATTGTGGACTAGGTTAGTAGTAAACAATTCGCAAATAGACCCAAAATACAAAAACGACTTATTGAAATTGTTAATCAGTTACTAGAGATAAAAAATACCCTCAAAGATAATGAGGAGTATAAAATCAAAAGATACAAAGCCAGAAAAGATTCTGGCAAAAGAACTGTAGAGAGCAATTTTCCACAAGAGCTAGATTCGCTGCAAAGGGAAGAAGATTTTTCTACCAATTCTTCAAATGATCTTTATGAAATTAATATTGTTTAATTGATTAAATTTATAAGATCAATATTTAGGCATAAATTAAACCCTCTATATGTTTCATACTTTTTTCAAACAGAACAATTTCAAAAACAGAAAAGACCTTATATTACTGGCACAAAAGTAAGGCGAGTTAATGCTTTGAATATTTAGAGACTTTATATTTAGAGAATTAAAAGTTAGCCGCACAACAGCAACTAGCTATTTAGACAAACTTGTAACAATCAAACTTATGGATAAAGTAAAGATAGGACGAGAGAGCTATTATATAAATACAGAGCTTTTTAATCTCTTGAGTAATGTTCATAAAAAATGGTTTTTCTCAGTTATTGATTTGTTGCTGTTCTAACCCCAGTAACACTTAAGGAATGATTTAATATAATAAGCTCTTCAAAGCTTTGGGGAGGAAGGGTTTTTTTTAGGTCTTAGCTTAAATCTTTCTGTTAGGTCATTAAAGGCAAGATGGGCAGCAAGTTCACCACTACGTCTTGCCCATAAAGGCATATAGGCAGGTGGCATAATATAACCTTGCTCTACTAATGGTCGCATATTAGTAACGTCATCGGTTGTAAGTTTACCTGCAAATAACAAAGCAATGTCATGTACCTTGCCACTATGCATAGAGCGAGTAAGAAACGCCTCTATCTCAATTAATCCACGTAAATAAACATTATCTTTATAAAAAACTATTCCTCCTTGCGGCAAGCCCCCTCTAAAAGTACGCATTGCCGAAAGATAACTTTCTTCAGAATTTTGTCCATTTTCTTTAAAGAATTTAAATAAATCAATTAAATTTGCTCCCTGCTCTGCCATATCTAAGGCAATAATCCTTAAAGCTATTCTTTGCAGCCTTACTAATTCAATTGACATAGTAATATATTCAGAAAATACCGCTAAACCCTCTTGCGTTGCAGTAATTCTTGGCGAAGAGTGACCAAGAGAAAGTAATACTGGCTGCTTCTTACCATTAATATAGGTTAGAGTATGGGTAAATATTTCATGATGCACCATCTGCATCAAATCTGCTTCAGAAAAACTTGCGTCTTTACGAATCTTAACATAATTTGGACCTGCCGCCGCACGAGCAGTAATTTTCTCATCAATAGTAATATGGATAGGATCGCGCTCATAATCTATACATTCACTAACTTTTTTTTGCATAATATCACAAAATTCTTGCGCCGAATAAATTAGCGACTCATCTCTAATGGTCTTGCGATAACGTTTAACCACACGAATAAAATATTTAGCCACATCTAAATTAGAGCGATTATAACCCTTTAATTTATCATGCGGCGAGCCATAAAGCTGTTTAGAATAATCAGAAACCGCCTTTGTACCAGCACCTTGTAATATATGATAAGCCTTAAGATAACTAATTGCTGTATCCCTCAAATATTCTATGGCTGGATGCTGATCCGTACCTAGTTTTTTGATATATTCTTCTAAAAGAACAATTTTATCAATATAATTAATGTCAGGATAAATAACCTGCGGCAGAATATAATTTCCTTTCTTAGCATTAGCTAAAAAATTCCTTTGTATATCCGCAGGCCAGTTAAGCGGTGTAAGCATATGAAAGTCGCTTACGATAGTAACCAATTCGCGATCTAGGCGGGTTATGCGTTGTAACTCAACAGTAAGCGACATTTTATACTTTTTATTTTGATTACTTTATTTTACTTAAATAATTTTGTGTAATTTTTACGTGTACGGTTTTTCCAAGCTCCGCGGTGATAAGCATCACTTGCTAATAACGGCAATACACTTCCTGCTTCTGCATAAACCATTTGCTCATATGCAACATCAACCTTACCCCAAGAACAAGCTTCCTTAAGCGTAGAACTTGAACATGCACCATCACGACTATCTGCAACTGTAATTTGCACCGCATATTTATGCATGTCAACTTCTTTGCCAATAATCTCTGCACAAACTACCGTATCTTGGACAAAGTTTTTCGGTACACCACCACCAATCATCAATAAACCAGTAGTCCCTGCGGCAATTTTTATATCGGTAAGTTCTTTAAAATCTGCTATTGAATCAATAGTTAAATGTTTTTTAGGATTCTTAACTTGATGTAATACTAAGCCAAAACCAGCAGAAGAATCTGTAAAAGCAGGACAAAATATTGGCACGTTATGATGATAAGCAAGCTCAATTAAAGAATCTTTCTTTTTAGCGTTTCCTTGGCTTAACCATTTACCCATTTCATATATAAATTCACGAGAACTATATGGTCTTGCTTCTAAACTATCCGCTATTTTTGTAATAGTGCGATCACAATTTTGTAAGTCTTCTTCATCAATATAAGTATCGTAAATACGATCAATATAAAGATCTCTTAATACTCTATCATCATTAAATTGACTACCTTGATAATGTTTAAAGCCAAGAGCCTCAAAGAAATCCATGTCAACAATACTTGCACCAGTTGCAACAATTGCATCAACCATATTATATTTAATTAGGTCAGCATAAAGATTCATACAACCACCAGCAGAAGTAGAGCCTGCAATAGTTAGTATGTTTGAACAGGTTTTATCTTCCAACATACGGTTAAATATTTGTGTCGCTCTGGCAAGGTCTCTTGAAGTAAAAGACATCTTATCCATAGCATCAATAATAGGACGTGCATCAAAAGATGTAATATCAATATGTTCAACAGTATTTTTCAATAATTCCTGTTTCTTCAAATTAGGCTCATTATTTACAGCTTGCACAGGTTTTAAATTACTCATTGTTTTAGTTTTCCTTCACTAGTTTTTAATTTTTAGTTAGTTAAATAAATTAAGCAGCGATAACTTCTAATGGTTGGCTGGATATGCTAGCATCATCATACATAGTCATTAATGGTAAATCTGACACGCAAATTATGTTTTTTTCGTGGCAGAAACCATTAAAGCCAGTCGATAATGTCCGACCATATGCGCCTATCTGGCCTATCTCGATATAATCTCCTTCTCTAGTATCCTCAGGTAGATAAAAAGGACCTTTCATAAAATCCAAACTATCACAAGTTGGACCATAAAAACTAAACGGGACTAAATTAGCGGCAGAATTTTGATTATCCCTTAATAATCTGACGGGAAAAATAAATTTCAAACTTCCTGCATCAAATAAACTACCATAAGTTCCGTCATTGATATAAAGGTTATTGCCCTTACGTAAATCAACCCTAACAATTACAGAGGTACTTTCTGCAACCAAAGCTCGACCCGGCTCACATAATAGCTGCATTTTACCCTCAGGATCAATTTTATATAATTCACTATGAATTGCGTCAAAATAATCCGCCATTGCCGATGGAATCATGCCTGGGTAAATTGAAGGAAACCCACCGCCAACATTAAAATAATCTAACTCAACACCAGCTTGTTTAATCGCTTTAGCCGCCATGCGTATAGCAATACGATAAGCATCAGGATGCATGCATTGCGAACCAACATGAAAACATATGCCAACTTTAGCAGCTTTTTTCTTCACTTCCTTAAGCAAAGCAGGAGCATCTTTAATGTTAATACCAAATTTATCACCTAAATTAAGCTCTGCATAAGTGTTTGGCATTGAAAGCCTCACATACAAACTTAAATCTTTAGCTTCGCCAGTCTCTTCTAGTATTTTGGCTAATTCTTCATGACTGTCTAACGAAAAATCCCTTACTCCATATTCATGATATGCCTGATTAATCGCATGGCGCGGTTTTACAGGATGCATAAAATATAATTTTGCCGAAGGAACAAGGCTATGTACATTTTTGACTTCTTCTAAGGAAGCAACGTCAAAACATTTTACGCCTTCATTATGTAACATGGAAACTACATGCTGTTCTGGATTGGTCTTTACAGCAAATAATATGTTTCCGTTAAAGTGACTAGTGAAATACTGCACCGACCGCCTTAAGGCTTCTGGTCTAAATGCAAAAAAAGGATTTAGCGGTTTTTCGTTGTTAACGACGCTAACGATAGTCTGAGTGATGTTTTCCATTGCGCATATAAATCCATAATTATAGTTAAACAAAAACAGTTTATTTAAATGCTTACCCTAAAAGAAACTTTCGCCAATAAAAAAAGAGTGCCTCCAACGATTTAAGCTTACGCCGCAAAATCTAAACACCCTGTCTGTTTAAAGAACTTAAAAATTCTCTTAAAGTAACCCTCGTCTCAACAAAATTTATAAATTAAAATAATGTAGAGTCCTTAAAAACTTTGCAATATACCTTTATGCTAAAAATAGCAACCTAAATTTTGCATGAAAGGCATAAATATAATAAGTAATTGCTTATGCCTTCTTTAAAAATACCACAAGATCTTAAACTACAGGCTCAAGAAAAGAATATGATAATATTTTATATGCTAACTTAGCCGCCAAAAAATCACATGAATGCAGCCCTTCTATTGGCGCAAGCTCATTAATATCAGCACCCACTATGTTACATTCTCTTGCTGCGGCTTCAATTATTGACATTGCCTCGTCCCAGAATATACCTCCTGGCTCTGGAGTACCCGTTGCAGGCATAAGACTTGCGTCAAACCCATCAACATCAAAACTTAAATAAACATTCTTACCACGCAAATGCGATGCTATTTGCTTAATACTCCAATGGGCTTTATCCTTTGCCCAATACATATGGATTCTATCTCTGTTTTCTTCTAGGAAAGGTATTTCTGAAGCAGATATGTTACGTATGCCAACCGACACTAAAGAAACATTATCATGGTCTAAACAACGACGCATAGCCGAAGCATGAGAAAATATTTCACCCTCATAGCCATCTCTTAAGTCCGCATGCGCATCAAAATGTAAAATAGTTATTTCCTCGTACTTATTAACAAATGGTCTAATTGATCCCGCAGTTAATGAATGTTCTCCACCAAAAACAAAAGGAAATTTGCCGTCTTTTAAAACGCGTGAGACTAAATGTTGTAATTGCTCAAGACCCAATTCAAGAGGTTTTTTTATTATTGGCTCTTTTAAGGTTACTATTCCTATATTTTTATATGGCTCACTCCAAAAACTCTCATCAAATAACTCAACTTCGTGAGAGGCTTTAATCATTGCTTGTGGACCTTTACAAGTACCGCCCTTGTAACTTACTGAGGCTTCTATACCAAACGGAATTATCACCGCCTTTGCCGCCTCATAAGTTACCGCATCACGCGGCGATAAGCCTAGGAAGCCTTCCTCTGCATCCATGATTTGTAAAGAAGTTTCTGCCATGATCAAACCACCCTTAAAAAATAATTTCTTTATGAAAACCTTAAAAAAAGCTGGCTAAAATAACCTCTCTTGTTACTTTATTCAAGTATATTTTGTAAAGTTTGATGATTATATATTTATTTCCCCTTACTTTTATGAAACTTTTTTATTGCTGCGCCGTATAAAATAACATCATCATTATAAGTTTTTAATTCAGTTATTTTTTCAAAAAGTAAATTCATTGCTCTTGGTTTATGCATATTAAATCTGACTTCTCTATAATGAGCTAAGCTATCATTTCTCATCTCTAATTCTGCTACATTGTTATTTTGGTATTTAAAAAGCACTTTTTGATCATCAAATTGGCTAGCTGTTTTTGCTTTTGAATTATGAACAGAAAAATTTTCACCAAAGCAATTAATAACATCTTCATTTAAGAAAACATGGAATTTACCATGATGTTTAACTGTTAAGTAATTTACTTCTCCTCCGTTAAACATTGATTTGTGGAAAAAAGCTTTAACCCTTTTTTTATCTTGTAGTTTTGCACACAATTCTTGCATTGGAACTTTGCATTTTTCTTTAGCTGAAGCTTTGTCCAATAAATATTCCTGGTATGTTTCAGGAAAACTACGAATACAATTAGCCAGTAGTTCTCCCATGCCATTTAAAGCAATAAAACCATAGTCTCCGGTAAGTCTGTTTAAACCATAAAGAAATATTTGCCATTTTTTATGACCGCTTTTAACCGAATGAGCATCGCCGCACAAGTCAATTACATCTTTCTTTGCGGCTTTATCGTTTAAATAATCATTATTCATTCCAATAGCTTTTGCAAACTCCAAAGCATCATCATGTCCTTGTTGTCTTACAGCTCTAGCGCCTTCAGAAGATAATCCTCTTTTTCTTATTTTTTTACTTGTTTCCATATAATTAGTTCATGAGATTTTTTAATATGAGATCCGTTGTTTTTTTCTAATCTATTTTTTCCTATTCTAGTATCGCCTTGACTAAAAGTGTATTGCCATTCAGGAGCGAACATTTCAAAGCCTTTATACATTTCTCTGATTTCAGGACAATCATTATAAGATAGAATAAAACCGCCCTTATGTTTTTTTAGCATATCACACAACAACTGGTGGTCAAAACCCTTGTGATGAATTGGAAAATTTCTATGAGGATACATTCCTACAAATGTTTTACTTTCCCCTCCCAAATAATAAGGAGGATCACAATATAAAAAGTCATTACCATGTTCTAAAATAGTGTTTTCAAACCTATCGTTTTTTACAGTTAGATTTCCTGCGTCAAAATTTTTCACCTTTTCAATCAGGGTTTCGTATCTGTCTTTTTGTAAATAAACACTAGAAGGAGATCCTAAGAAATGAGGTCCGTATGATGTGTTGTGGTTAAAGTAGTAATGAGCTGCTAAAGCTATTTTATTTTTTATTATTTTCTCTTTTTTCCAATGCTTCTTTAGAGTTTCTTTTGCTTCAATAAAACCTTCCCTTGTAGGAGAAAATTTTTTTAAATAATTAGCCAATTTAACAGGGTCTTGTATTTGGACATTCCAATAATTTACTAAAACATCAAAAATATCATAACCTATTACTTCCATTCCTAACTTTGATGCACAAGCAATTTCCACAGAACCTCCTCCAAAAAAAGGAGAAACTAGTTTTTTTACATTATCTGGTATTAATTCTATAATTAAACCAACAGCTAAACTTTTACCACCTGCATATCTAAGAGGCGAACAAGCATATCTTTTATATTTTAGTTTTCCGCTGGGACTTTTTAAACTGTTTAAAAAGTCAGTTTTTTTTGAAATTTTTTGAAGATTCTGTTTTGGAGTTAAATGTTTTATAACTTCCTCAAAACTCATCTGCCTATCCTGTATTTCAGGAATCCTTATTGCTTTTTTCATAGTTTATGCCGTCAAAGTTTTATATGTTAATTTAGTATTTACTAAACCACTAAGAAAATCTACAAATCTTTCGTTATTTTTCATTTCTCTATTGTTATAGCGATAAGCAAATTCGTTGCAATATTTTTGAATATGTTTGTGGCTCGCCCATTGATAAATTCCTTTTATGCCTCGTTTTAACTCACCCCAGAAGCCCTCAATCGTGTTAGTATAAATCTTGAAAGCTACTCGTGAATCGTTCTTAACATATTCACCAGCGGAGTGTTTAATTGTTTTGTGATCGTAGTATTTTTTAAGTGGTTTGTAAGCCTGTAAAGTGTCGGTGATGATTGTTGAGCTGTCCGCAACATTCATGTAAATTTTTGGCAATAAATGTTCTGCTTCTGAATTAACTACCTTCATTGCCTTTACTTGTTTTGTGTCTCTATTCACTAAACCAATCACAACGGCTTTTTCTTTTTTGCCTGTTAGCTTCTTATCTTTTGCATGGCGGTTTTCTTCCCTTCCTCCAATATAAGCCTCGTCAATTTCTGTGATGCCCTTAAATGGATTGGTAAAATCTTTTGAAGAGCAAGCCTCTCTAATTCTTTGCAAAACAAACCAAGCTGACTTTTGAGTAATACCAACCTGATTAGCTAACTGACAACTTGAGATGCCTTTTTTGTTTGCATTCACCAAGTAAATGCACATAAACCACTTTTTAAGCGGAAGGCGAGAGTCATCAAAAATTGTGCCTTTGCGAATTGAGAAATCTTGTTTGCAAGAATAGCAGCGATTTTTCTTAAAGTTTGATTCGTATTGGTGGATTTTATCATTACCGCAAAAAGGACAATATACACCCTCTTGCCACAAAATAGACTTCAAATAGTTATGACATTTTTCTTCTGTTTTGAAAAAAGTTGTGAAGTCCATTAAGTTCTTAAAATTTTTCATAAAAAATCTTTTTGTTATTAATGCTTACAGAATAAAGGCTTTAAACAATATTTCAAGAGAAATTAGGGGAAATAAGTATATAATCACCCTTATTTTCAATCTTAGGAATTTTTATTGCTCTTTGTTTCATAGTTTACGTCGTTAAAGGTTTTATAGGCTAATTTTAGTTATCTGCTATTTATATTTTACCATAGATAACATCTACATATCTTATTTCAGGTTCTGTTTGTTGCCACAAAGTTAAAATAGCCGCTGCGTAATTGCGATCTATCCACTCCTTAATAAAACCTATGCAGCCCGTTGAGAGCGCCACGGCAGTCT
>CAZTUN010000046.1:0-12587 GCA_964616845.1 uncultured Rickettsiales bacterium
ATTCTTATAGCAGAAAAATTGGTCAATATGCTATTAATGAAATTATAAGAAATAATCCAAGCATTAAAATAACTAGGCAAGATCTGGCAAAGAATCCTTTACCTCATTTAGATACAAATTTGTTAAACGGTTTATTTTCTGGCAATGATAATGCTACAGAACTCAAGCTTGCCAATCAGTTGCTTGAAGAATTTTTTGCTCACGATATATTAGTTATTGAAGCTCCAATGTATAATTTTTCGATTCCATCAGTATTAAAAGCTTGGGTTGATCATATATTGCGTGCAGGTAAAACTTTTAAATATACCGCAAATGGAGCACAAGGTTTAGTAACTGGTAAAAAAGCTTTACTTATTTTAGCCAGTGGTGGAATTTATAGCCAAGGAGAAAGTAAAGCCTTTGACCATCAAGAAAGCTATTTGCGGGCGGTACTTGGTTTTATTGGTATAAATGATATTGAGGTAGTAAGGATAGAAGGTGTAGCAATGGGTGAAGCTGCTGCGCAAAAAGCAGTCGAGCTTGCTGAAAAAAATTGTCAAATGCTAGCTAAAAAATTTCTATAAACAGCATTTCACTAAGGCTTAAATAACCCTCTCTGTGCCTTGATTTGCAAGGAAGGGCATTAGTCTTTAAACTAGATTCGTATAATTTACAAAAATCATCAAGACATAGGAATAAGGCTGTATTATCTATGCTTTTGGCTAAATAAATATTTATCGCCGCCTAGGAATTAGGCGGCACAAATTAGCTAATCGCTTTTGCTCCTTTTACAGCTTGGGCTTGAGAGTTTTCTATTTGGCAATTAGGAATATAAACTATATCAATAAAGCCATGATATTTTCTGGGTAGAAAGATAAAACCATTACCTCGATCTTGATTATAGCAAAAACCCCAATTATTGCATGGCTCAAGATTATTTACTGGGAAATTAATGCGCTCTTGCAGATTGGCATTAAGCATTGTTATAGCGTCTAATTGCAAAGAAGAAGGATTTTCGCCATAATTTGCCTCAATTTTATCTAGTTTTTCTGCCGCATTATAATAAGCAGTAAGCTGTGGCAATTTGCCTTCAACTAATTCAACATTGTTTATAAAGATACAGATATAATCTTTTATAGCCGCCTCGTTAGATTTTAAGCACTTGTAACATTTTTAATAAAATTTTCTTACTCGCTAAGATATAGAGTAATAAAAATAATATTGAAAGCAAAACTTAAATAAGCTCTAAAGCTGACATTACAATGATATTAGTTAACTATTTGTTAATAATTTAATCTTATACTTAATATAAATCTAACAAATGGAGCAATTTATGCATAATGAAATTTCAAAATCTTTAAGACCTTATATAACTAGTCACTTAATGAAGTCGTCGCATGATTTTCCTATAACTATGGATAAGGAAAAAAGTCTTGATGTATTTCACCATCTAGTCCATTACTTAAAAGAGCATCATTTAATTAATCATAATAAAACTCCAGATCTTGATCCTAATATAAATCAAGCTATCATTGCTGTAAAATCAGCCTATGGTAAGTTTTTTAATCATGTAGCTCGCAATATAAAAGATCATGAGATGAAAAAATTTTACGCACAATCTATGTTAGACCAACTGATCAATAATTGTGAAAGCAATCACATAGATATTAGCACAAATAATAGCAAATTTAATAATATGATTGATGATCTAATTAAGCATTCATTGCCAAAACACAATGCAAAACATCTTCATTAATCTAGCAGCGATAAATTGCCGCTTTATACAATTGAAGATGCAGTATTTATATATGGTGGAGGAGCCTCTAAGCTTGCATCATTTAAATTAGGATGAGGAAAGCTATTTTGCTTTTGAATAGCTCCCCTACAATAATATCCAACTACACCACCTATAGTTAGAGGAAATATACCTAAGCCAAAATATTCTGCTTTGTTATGTTCTGTAAAAGCCGATAATGTAAAAAGACCTATACTTGCCAAAGCGCAAGAAGTAAGCGTAAAGAAATATAAACACTTGGCGGTTGCCTTATCAACTTGTCTCCCTGTATAAACAGGAGGAGGACCCAATGGAGATGGAGGCGCACTTAGATCTTGAGTGTCTTGCATTTTGATAATTAAAATATAATTAATTTAAATTTTATAATTAACCTTTTATAACATAGTTGTACATATTATACAATTATGTTACATAGACTCAAATTATACTAAAATATTAATTATTTTACTAAAATAGTTATCTATGCGGGAATACGATAAATTAAGACTATTCAAGACTAAAGAAGAGGTGGGACAATTTTTTGGACACGAGCCTCTCTTATCTTGCGCAAAATATGATTTTAGAAAAATTTTTTTATGGGCATCTGAGAATGCTCACCTACCTAGTTTACAATTTCTGCAAGATCTTGATAAAACTTTATTTGGTTCTTATGTTACAAACGATTTTCATTACTCTTCTCTGAATTCTCCGCTTGAATATGCTATTCAAAGAAATAATATGGCTACTTTAAAGTTCTTTTATGAAAATTATAAAGCTCTGTTTGAAAAAAGATTAAAAATATCTACAAATGCAAATATTGTTAGTATGGCAGTAAGATTTAATTGTCATAATGCATTTGACTTTTTGTATTCTAATGAAAAAGAATATTTTATAAAATCATTAACAACTTTTTATAATGAACAAACTCCTATACATAGCTCTGCCATATCTGGCTATAAAGAATTATTTCATTTTATTAAAGATAATTTTGATGCGGATTTTTATTATAAGCAATTAACGCTTACAAATAAACAAGGACAAACTCCTTTACATTTAGCTGCTCAAAATAATAGTATTGCGGTTGTAAGATTTATAAAAGAAAGTACTGATACTGATTTTTTTGCACAACAATTAATGGTTAAAGATAATAATGGACAAACTCCTTTACATTTAGCTGCTGAAAATAAACATAATCTCCAAGCAATTATGGAGATATTCTTAACATCATTACCAAATAAACGATTACGTCAAGCTAGACTAGAACCTTGCTCGTCGCTTGTTAAAATGGCTATTTTTGAATATACATGAAAGAAAATTATGAAGCCGTACCGCAGTTTACTTGATCGTAAATGAGGAACGGAAGTCATGATTTTCTTTAATGGATAACAAAAAGAGACTTTTTCACAAGCGACTTTTTAACTTTCATAACACTTTTAATATATTTCAATATGGTTATTGTATAATTTGATCAAAAAATAGGGATCTTATTTTAATTCAATATAGTTAAATTTTTTAAAGTCTTAATATTCAGTTCTTTAACTGAATAAACATTATCTAATTTTTGTAAATATATTCTTGATTTATAAACTTCATCAGAAACAAATATTACAACTCCGTGATCTATAATTGCCTTAGCTTTTTCTTCACTTAAATCTAAACCTAATGTGATTTCTATCATAAGGTCAATTTTAGTCATGTGAACAGTTTTAATAAATTGTTTGTATCGTTCCCTTAAAGTTCTTTTTGCTCCTATTCCTATAGTTTTTTTGTTCAGTTCAAAATAAAAATCAAATTCTGTTGATGAATCGCTTTTATCATGAGTTTTTTTAATTTCATTTATGCCTATATTTTTTAGAACTGATAATATTCTATCTTCGTAATTAGTTCCAGAATCTGAAATAATAGATTGATTTATGCTTTCTGAAAGCATCAACATGAAGATTTGGTTGGTTTTCAAACCCGCATTTTTTAATAGCACAGCTTCATCTGAAAGGGTTTTTATTAATGATTCTGCATTTTCTGAGATAAAATTTAATTCCCCAGTTTCTAACTCTGAAAAAAATAGTAAAGCAATTAAAGCTCCATTTACTCTTGTTGAATAAGGTCTTTTAACGGATATATTGTCATACTCAAGCGATAAAGGGTCTAACATTTCTAGTTTATTTACATCTATAAGCTCTCTTAATTTTGCTTCAGCTAATAGAGCATTTTTAATTAAAAAAAGTTTTAAGCAAAAACTTAGTAGATTTATATCCAAAGATGATGAAATCTCAGAAATAACATTAATTAAATTTTCCTTCTTCTTTGCGCCTTTTAATTTATCGCAAAATATTTGTAATGATTTAATAAAATCCAATAATTCATTGTTTTTATTTAGGTTAATTAGTTCAATCAAAGAAAGTGATTGCTTTTCTGTTAAGTCTGTTTTTAATAAATATTTTAAAAGAAAATAAAATTTTAAATTTAAGTTAAATATATTATCTTCAATCTTAATTTTCTTTATTTTCATAATTCCTCAATGATTTTGCTATTTCTAAGGCAAGTGCTTCTATTACAGGAACAGAAACACTATTGCCAAATTGTTTATACGCCTGAACATCACTTACAGGAATTATAAAATCTTCTGGAAAACCCTGCAATCTTGAAGCCTCTCTTGGTGTTAACTTTCTAGGATTTCTATTTTCTTGCTCAATTAGTATTTCTGAACCATCTTTATAATACCTAGCAGAAATAGTACTTGTGTAAGGAGATTCCTTATTAAATATTGAATATCCAAAGCCATTACCATTTTTCTTGTGAGCTTCTTTTCTTCTTTTATGCCCAGCCCACAACCTATCTGAAATGGTATACTTATCATCAACTTTATTTTGTAATATATCACCAACACTAACTTTTTTATCTATTGGCAAAGGAAAATTAAATTTTATATTATCCCTAAAACAAATTATATATATTCTTTCTCTATTTTGAGGAATGCCAAAATCTTTAGCATTTAAAATTTTTGAGAAAACTTTATATCCAAATTCTTCTAAAGTTCTTTTTACTACTTCAAAAGTTTTCCCATTGTTATGTCCCTTGAAACCTTTTACATTCTCCAAAAATAAAATTGACGGTTTGTGATAATTAATTATTCTACAAATATCAAAAAATAGTGTTCCTCTAGTATCTTCAAAGCCTTTTTTTAAACCAGCCACTGAAAAAGGTTGGCAAGGAAATCCTGCAAGTAATATATCAAAGTTAGGAATGTCTTTTTCGTCTATTTTCGTTATATCTCCATAAGGCTTTTCTCCAAAATTAGCCTCATAAGTTTGTTGAGAAAATTTATCCCATTCTGAGGTAAAAACACACTTTGCTCCCAATTTATCAAAGGGTATTCTTATTCCTCCAATCCCTGCAAATAAATCTATGAATTTTAATCCTTTTAGGGATAGTTTTGATTTATAATTTGCAATAGTTTCTCGAGTTTGTGTTTTATTAAAAAATTCTAATTGCTGATACAGTTTCCTATCGGCATTTAGATTTAAGCCGTGTTTTGTGGCAGACAGATTTAGGCTTTTATTTTTTGATTTTTTAACTTTCATAACACTTTTAATGTATTTCAATATGGTTATTGTATAATTTAATAATAAAACTTAGCAATAACAATTATTATTGCTTAAGCGGTACTTGGGTGTATTATTTTACTGCTTGCATAATTATTGCACCATACCAGCTAGAACCTGCGTTAAAAGTTTCAAATTGTAAAAGATGACTTTGATTGGCTTGAATGGTTGGCAAAAAACCAAAAGAAAATTTAACTTCTGGTGGCCAAGTGATTTTGTAATTAATGTTTGGAGTAGTTAAAAATAACTTAAAGCCAATATTTTTGCCTATAGGCGGTGGATTGATAAAATTAACTACAGTATTTTCACTCACATTCCAAATAAATACGCTAGCTTTAGATAAGTCAATAATAAGCTGACCTGCATTAGAACTAATATTTTTGGTAGTTAAAGAAAATTGTTTTAATTCGGGATTAGGTAAAACCATACCTTGTATTAATTGATCCGCACCAATAGTATTATCGCCTACTTTATTGACTATTTGCGTCTCGGCTAAATTAATAATATAGATATTATTAAACCCTTGCGGCGGAGCTAGTTTAAATGATAAAATATCCGAACTAATATTATAATCTGCTATTGGTTCTAATATTTGTTTATTTACTACCACCAATACACTATTTGCTGATGCTGCAATAAAAGATAAAACAAAATTAGTTTTTATACCATCACCAGAAAAATTATTCTTGTGATATAAACCTACAGTATTTACAGAAGAAGCATCATAATAACCTATAGACTTTTCGTCAGGAGAAATAATCAATAATTGCCCTTTATGTCCTTTGGGATTATTGAGTATAGGCGGCTTAGCTGATTCTTCTACCTGTATGCAACGATATGAGCTAGCAGACATTTCTTGTAACATCAAAACATGTCGATCTAATTCTTGCTCCAATACTTGACCATTAATAAGATCATAGTTTTTTAGCATGGTTGTTTGTACAAGAGCAGTTCTACGCTTTATTTGTATAGTTTGCTTTGCATCTAAAACAATTCTTAAGCTAAGATTAGCAGCAAGATCAAAACCAGAGCCAGTAATATCATAGGCGGTATTAGGTAAAATATTAGCATTGCCTAAATTATCAAATATGGTTACTTCTATATCACTATTTGCAGCAAATTTAAAAGGTATAGGATAAGTTTTTATTGCTGGATTTACCTGATAAGTAACATAAAAATTATTGTTATTTACTGTCATTTATTTGCCCTATCGCCAAACCACCAAGTAAGTGCAGAACTGGCACAAAATAATATAGTATCTAAAATTTTATTACTTATTTGCTCATTTTCTTGAGCAAAATTAAACCAAATTAAACCCATCATTATAATAAGAATAATAGTTAAAATCGGTCTAATTAGCCGCAAAATATTGATCACCCACAACGAGGCTAAACCTACTGATGCATCACTAATATAAGATTGAATACGTAAATTATTTGCATTATTATCAGCCATAATTGCAGCTTGTTGTTCAAATTGTTGTAATTGATAAGTTTGCTGCAATTGTAATAACTTAATTTCTTGTTCCCATTCTTTTTGTTTAAAATTTTGTTCATTTAATTGCGTAATAAAATTAAATATTTTGCTAATAACACTACCTGCTATACCGATAATTCCACCATAGCCTGCTGAACTTAAGAATTCTAACATTTACTTAGCCTCTCTTATTTTTAAGTTACCAACTACCCCAATGTCTTGCCTTGCCACAATCAATATGAAGAAAATTGTTGTAAAAACCAAATCCAGTAAAACCTAATTGCTGGCAAATTTGATAGAGTTTATGCTTATCAAATTTGCCAAGACCTATATCGAAAGCATCACCATATTTATGCCTTGATAATGGTGCTCCGCCAATTTTTGCATTATATAAGGGGTCGCGATAAGCAGAATGAATAGATAATTTATAATCCATCATATTATAAAGATTTTGTAACTTATCTAAGGCATGAGATATTATAATAATTGATCCATCACCATGACTTGCAATATCTAATGGAGAAAAACTATACCATCGCCAAATTGTCTGAGGTATCTGTCTATAATCTTTAAAATACATAAATTATAATAATGCTTTAATTATAAGTGGAATAATTGCTCCAGCAATAATACTGATAATGGCAAGTGCGCCCATTAACATGCTTTTAAATTGGTTAAGCTGCGTTAAATTATTGCCCAAAGATCTTACCTGTTCTGTAATATTGGCTAAATTCTTATTCAAAAAACTAACTTCCTGATTTAATAATTTTAGCAATAATCTACTTTCATAATTTGCAGCATTAATTTGTTTTCGCCTATCTAACTTAGATTTATATATTTTCTCAAAATCATTCATATTTTTTCCTTAAATCAGCTTAATTACTTAACTTAATAAATTTAAACCGCATACTGCATGAGCTGTTTTACTTTAGCAATTGCTTGCTTATCGCCATTGAGATATTGAGCTAAAAACTGTTTATCTTTCATAAGATTTGTAACTTGTTGTTTAGCATTGTTTTTATCTGGTATAAAATTATTATTCTCTTGATGAGAAGTTATAAAATTACTCTCTTTTAGATTAGATCCAATCTTTTCAAATAATTTTATTAAGTTATCACTACCTAAAGCTGCTTCAATTGCATCTAGTTCTTTTGGTGTTATTTGATAATAATTGACTGCTTGCTTTGCTAAAGAAAGATTTTGGTTAAAATCAGCTCCCCATTGTTTTTGCAAATTAGTAATTGAATTATACGCATCTTGTTGTCGTTGTTTTAAGCTAGATTCTTGATTGGTTTGTACAAAATTATTCCACGAGACAAATAATTCTTTAGCTTGCTTCGTAGAAAGACCAGAATTGAAAGCAGTTTGCTTAAACCATTCTTCTAAAGCAGCATCAGTAGCTATATTGTTATTGTCTGTTATAAATTGGTAATCTTTTGCCGTAACTGGTCGCCCTAGTTTTTGATAAAGATCTTGCCACGCCATATTATCTCCATCTTGGGGGATATTTATTTTATTATTATTTTCTTGTTCGAGTAATTGATAGGCTTTGGCTACATCATTAATATTTTGCCAATTTTTTGTTTTAATTAATTCAACTATTTCATCTTGTTCACTTATGTTTGAAGTGCTATCTACTACAAGTTTCTCTGAAACTTGATCAGTCTGTGCTTGATTATTATCTAACATTGCCCTTCCCCTTGTTGCTGGTTATTATGTGTGTAAGTTTTATTTTTTAACATTGATTCTGGTAGACCATAAACATCAGCTAATTGCTGTACTATTTGATAGACATCAAAAATATTTAAAATATTTGGATCTGCTGAAATAAACGGAGAAAGAGAACTTAAAGTATTATTTAAACTCTCCGCCTTATATGAACGTTGTAAGCGATTGATTGGACTATCATAAATAATTGAAAAATTTACATTAGCAGAACATAATATTTCAGGCATTGGTGGTAATAATTGTAAAAAGAACGCTATATCTAATTCACGCTCAATTAAACTATCTAAGCTTTCAGATTGTTGTCTGCCAATCATCGGAGCAAGTAATAATCCTTTTTCCTGAGTTCTTCTTAAAATTTCCGTAGCTGTCATGTTATTATTACTCACTAACATCTCAAATAAATGCACCAAAAAAGCTTCATTTATAACATGTCGTTTTTGCTGCATTTTGCTTTCACTTACTTCAATATGCGCCCCATTTAATAAAGGTTTAACTAAAACATTGCCTAAATTATCCATGCCACCATAATTAATCGCTCCAGGAGTAAGCGTAATTGGCTTTATTATGCCAGCATCTATTGTTAGTAATGGTGGACAGAGCTGTTGATGTATTGCCCTTAATTGGGTTTTCTCCATTTCATTGAGCATTTTTATATCTGCTAACACAGTCATAGCGGGAGAACGACCATAAATTTCTCCCGCATTGGTAATATATCTGGCAATCACATAAGGAAAATTACGATAATGCCCAGTTTGGAGAATTTTTTTATTTTTAAGATCAAGATAAATAGAGACATAATTATTATTGTTATGAGACAATTCACTGGCAGGAAATACACAATGTAAGAATTGATAAGTTTGTTCACAATTATCATGGTTGGCTTGATTATTATGATGATCTAGCACAATATCTGACCATTGTTTTTGCGCTTGTCTTGCAGTTAAGCTAAATTTGCGAAATACTGTATCTATGCGAGAAAAATTATTTTCTGCTAAATAAACTTGACTAAGAGGTATTGAACGATATGAAATTGCTTGGTTATTATCTGCCTCAATAAACATAACACTAGTACCAAAAGCTCCTAATGACAAATAATTCTCATATTGACTAGTAGCAAAATTGGCTTTAGGGGCATAACGAAGATTAAATAAAATATCTACTGTTTGCTCAAACCATTCTCTAACCTCTGGTAATTGATTTATTTTATCATTATCTGTTCGCAATCCATGCCATAATTGCGTTCGAGGGGTTAGCATTCCATCTAGGGCAGAGGCAAATTTTTCTAAGGCTAAAGAAGCCGTACTATCAAAAATAAGTTTATTTACTTTGTTATTATCATGAAGATTGTTTGAAGAAAAATCTTTATGATTAGGTAAGGTATATTTACGAATTTCTTCCCAATATTTTTCCCACGGTCTACGCAGATTCTCAAGCTCGGCAAAACGTTTTAATAAATTATCAACTAGCTGCTCTTGCTGCATAAATTATTGTCCTAATAATAATTTGCGACCAATATTTGCCATTTGTTTTAGCCCGTTATTACTAGTTAAAATATTAGCGGCAATACCTTTAGGATTATTTGCCAAAAGTAATTCAGAGATTATAGGATCATTATTATAATTTGTTTTATAATCTGCAATATTGGTAGTAATATCTTGCATTTGTGGTGCAGTAGGCGGCGAAATTATATTTGGCTTAGCTATTTCGGCAAGCGCATTAACTGGCGCAACAACTTTAGATATAAATCCACCCATAAAATATTACCTATTTAAAATATTTATATTAGTTTAACTTTCGTAGACAAATTATAGTAAATCAGAATATATGTTTTTTTTTGCAATCTTATTTAAGATTCGCATATACTCTATAGTATGTTGAGCAATAAGATTCGTCAAATTGTTGGATTTTTTTAAAAGTACAATAAATAAACTCTTGCATTATTAGCAACTTATGTGTTAATTAATTAATATCTGTAATTTAGTTAGAGATGAGTTTGATTTATGGGTAAGACAAGAAGGCAAGAAAAGCGAAAGGTAAAAGAGCAAGCAAGGCTACAGGAACAAGCAAGGCTAGAGGAACAAGCAAGGCTAGAGGCAGAAGAGCAAGCAAGGCTAGAGGAACAAGCAAGGCTACAGGCAGCGGCAAAAGAATTAATTAGCAATTTATTTGCTAGACTCAATCCAAGTACGCTTCGACATACTCATGTAGACAATCTACTTGCAACACAAGAAAATATTGATCTTCTCAGAAATTATAGAAATTATGAAGGCAATAATATAGCCCATACTATAGCAACTAAATTACTAACAGTTACTAATCTAGATCTGAATGTTGTCATAAGTCGATTAATAAATAATTCGAAATTGTCTTCGTTATTTCAAGAGAAAAATATAGCTGGCGATACTGCGCTACATATTATGGCAAAGTCTCCTAAATCTAATGATTTTATAATTCGATATTTAAATAATTATCAATTGGCACATATATCTCGAGACACTTCTGCTCAAGTAAATCCTTTATTGCTAAAGGATAGTGCTGGAAATACTACTTTATATGTTGGGTTAGTGGCTGTAAATAATGGTAATGATGCGGTTCTTTTTTTTACAAAATTATTAAATATTAACGCAATAACTGCCAATCCTGATATATTTAATGATATTTTAAGGGCGATTGCTGCTAAACCTGAGTATGGTGAACGTATTTTATATTTTCTACTTGAATCTATTTTAAACCAAAAAAATGGCCTTAAGAAAAAAGATTTACATCTTCTTATTAAATGTGCCGCAGAAATAGATCCAAATGCTACTTTACTTGAAAAATTGAAGAAAAGCCTAGCTCCAATTACTTCATTTACGCAAGGGGATCAAACTAAAAAATATCCTAATCCTTTCTTTAAGCTTCTTAACAACTATGCTTCTGAATTGACCAATGATGCGGCATCTGGCGGTCATTTAGAAACAATTAAATTTATTGCTGGATTTGAGCCGCTTAGCGGGCTTATAAATCAAGTAACTGGCTCTAATAAAAGAAATATTGCTCATTTGGCAGCGCAAAATGCTGATCTAAATATTATTGCGTGGTTAGGATTTAATGGCATGGCTCATTTATTTTGGCAGCAAGATGGCGAGGGAAAAAATATTGCTCATTTGGCAGCGCAAAAGGGGGACTTAGAGACTGTAAAGTATTTGGGTACTCAATATCCTAAATTATTTGAGCAGCAAGATAGCGAGGGAAAAAATATTGCTCATTTGGCAGCGCAAAATGGGCATCTAGGTATTATTGAGTATCTGAAGACTAAGATGCCTACATTATTGCAAGATGGTGATATTACTGATAATACTCCTATTGGTTTAGCAGCTGGGCATAACCATGTAGAAGTTGTAAAAGCTTTATTAACCGATCAGGTTATTAAAGCTTTTGCTGCAGAGAATATCGCTCATAAGGCAGCTATTGGTGGTGCTGTAGATGTTATTCGTTTTTTAGATAGCGATGATTGTTTCAAGCCAATGTTAATGGATGTAAATAGAACTGGCTTTAACATATGGCATTTGGCTATTGCTAATAATAAACTCAATATTGTTGATTATTTATTGTCCAAAGGTGATAGATATAAAGACTTACTATCTCAGACCGATATAAATGGTAGAAATCCTATTGTTTTGGCAGCTTTTCATAATCAAATAAAGACTATTGATAAAATATTTCACCTTTTGCCAGGGGAAATTTTTTCTAATCTATTTGCTCAGCAAGATAAAAATGGACAAAACGCTGCGCATCATCTTGCTCGAAATGGTTATCAATATGTTGGACAATTAGCAGAAATTCCTGCTTTTGCCGCATCACTTACAGCCACAGACAAAGATGGGAATACTCCACAAATGTTATGTAAGCATAAACCTAACCCTGCTCCTGATTCTAAATTGCAAGGAGCAACTATGGAGCGAGCAAGTCCTACACCAATGGAGAAGGTTTAAATAGTCGCTTGTGAAAAAGTCTCTTTTTGTTATCCATTAAAGAAAATCATGACT
>CAZTUN010000047.1:0-12445 GCA_964616845.1 uncultured Rickettsiales bacterium
GCTCTGCAGGAAATTTTGCTCCTATTCTTGTACCAATTTGCGCACCAAAAACAGACCCAGCAACCAATAAAAATGCTAATATTATATCTACAGTTTGCGTTGTTATAGATTGCAAAATGGTTACATTTGCCGTTATAAATACCATTTGAAATAAGGAAGTTCCTATAACAATAGATGTAGGAACGCCCAATATATAAACCATAGCAGGGATTAACAGAAATCCGCCACCTATTCCCATAAGGGCAACCAATACTCCAGAAAGAAACCCAATCATAAAAGGCAAGATAGAACTCACCGTAACTTTTGATTTAGGAAAATGCATAGGAAGAATTAAAGGAAATCTTTCAAATAACTTTATTTGTAAGCTTGATTCATGATTACCCCTATTTCTTTTAGAATAATAAATAAATTTAAAACTCTCAATCGCCATTAAGATACCAACAGTTCCCAAAAATACCACATATCCTAATGAAATTGCTAAATCAATTTGCCCCATATCCTTTAGAATTCTAAACAACCAAACACCAAGACCAGAACCAATTAGCCCTCCTATTGTCATAATAAGACCCATTTTTATATCAACATTATTACGCCGCAAATGAGCTAAAAATCCAGAGAAAGATGAGGCAATTATTTGATTAGATGAACTTGCTACCGCAACGGCAGGCGGAACTCCCATAAATATCAATAATGGGGTCATAAGAAACCCACCGCCAACGCCAAACATGCCAGCTAGAATACCTGCTATCCCTCCTAAAAGAAGGATAAGAAAAATATTAATCGGCATTTCAGCAATAGGTAAATAAATAGACATTCTTTAAGATAACTTCGATTAAAGATGTTAAACTAATATTTTTTTCATTTAATATGCATTGTTTACCATAAAGCCAAATAAATTACTATAGTCAATCCAAACATACCACCCAATAGAAATAACTTAACTTACAGCCTAATTAATAGTTCTAGATATGCAAGAAAATTGACCAAACTAGGTGTTATTAAGAAAAAATTAATATATTGTTTTTATAATCTCTAAATATTAGTGCAATATTTATCATGGGATTCTTGTTTATGTTAATGGAAAAAATTAAATATTTACTAGATCAACAAATAGCCTACTTACAAAATTTCCCATATACACATCTTAACGGATTTAAGAAAGAAGATCTAATTAAGAAAACTTATGACATACAATCTAACATAACGCATAATCAGAATTATGATTTAAATGATTTTCTGTTATTTGCGATTATTTGCAATAATTATAATTTATCTAAAGAGTTACTTAACTCTGGAGCAGATCCCAATGTCCTTAATAACACTGATAAAAATCTGCAAGATAAATTAAAACCATCTCAAGAAATATTATATTTACTAATTGCAAAAGGAGCTGATATTGACTCATCCTATAATTCTACGCCTTCTATTACAAAATCTTATATCCTAAGCTATCGTAAAGATTCTAGAACTCATCAGGATAAAGACTTCCTTAATATTTTAGCATTAATTATAGAAAAAACTAAAATTCTAAACCAAGAAGATAAGCAAAATCTCCTTAATAATATGTTATTTAATGCTATAGAATTAAATGACCATAAGCTTTTTGATAAATTGCTAAATTTAGGTGCTAATGTTAATTGTGAAAATAATCAAGGAAAAACACCTTTAACCTATGCTTATGACAAAGGAAGAAAATATCTTGCCTATCGATTATCACAAGCCTCTACAATTAAACCTGATGGCATCGAAGATTTTATTAAAGTAAGCGCTACTATACAATCTGATCGCAAAGGTAGTTCTTCTTTTGATAGGGTATATATTAAAACGACAGATGTCCCAATAGACGTAACCGATTCCCAATCAAAATATGCTCAACTTGTTATTTCTGATCCCAAAGATGCCGAAGATATCAAAATAATTTTACACCAACATAAGGATCATCTTTCTCCTTCTCATACAAGATTAGATATTATTCTTCACGGTTATTCAAGAAATGGTAACCATTTTTGTACCCCAAAATCAGGAAATTCGTTTAAAACCCAAGATTTACTCAGCTTTACTAATCCTTACATTCAAGAAAGCCACGTCCATTCATGCTCTGCTGGAGCAATTAATATAATAGATAATCAAAGCAATATGATGATATTTGGTCATTCTCGAGAAGAAGGAGATTTATTGACTGGTCAAATATCTGCAAGCCTTGTCTTGGGCGAAAGATATGCTTCTCTCCTCCAAAAAGAAGAAGATCATATTAAGAATAATATCAAATATCTTTTACATGGCTTACTTAGTGAATCAACTTGTAATTATACTATGGTAAAAGGCAGCAATAGATTTGTTTTGAAAGCTCCAACTCAAGCAATCACAACTCCAAAAGCAATATCTACTTGGCTAAAAAATCAAATTACTCAAGCATATGAAGCAATTTATGGTTGCGAAAGCAAATCTATTAAATCTGATGTAGATAAAATCGTCAATAATTTACCTAAAGAATGGTTAAAAGATTTTGCTAACAAAATGAAATATTCTGCTAACCTTAATAAAGATTTTCTTAGAACTTCTATTTTGCCAGCAATAAAGCAAGAAAATCATAGTCTTGCCTTTAAAATTAATCACCTTCTAACTAAAGATAATAATAATTGCAAGACTACACTAGCTATTTGTTATAAAGCAATAAAGGATCCTTTATTGACTACAGCCTCAAAAAAAATTGCTTTACAAATAGCTTCGCACGCAATTGAGCAAGACCCTAATTTACTAAAAAATAACCAATCAAAATGTAAAAAAATATGTCACAATGCAACTAAGTTATTAGGAGATAATCCTGATGATCTAGCACTAAAAGAAAAGTTTAATAAATATAGTAATAAAACTTCCTCTAGCAGAAGTATTGGATCTTACTTAAAATCTGTATTTACTTCAAACCCATTCGCAAGTAGAGGAAATACATTATAGACCTTTAGAGCTTATGGAGAAGCTTTACAATTGTATAGTATTTAAAATTATTTTCCGTAGATTGTAGTGAAATACTATACATGGAAGTGAATCCAAGCAAACATTATAGCTCATAATTAGCATTTTTTATGTTTGGCTGGATCACTTCTTATCTATCAAATCTTAAGATTAAGATTTTAATTCTGGAAAATAATCTAAACAAATTATACTTTAGGCGCTAATACCATTATAATTTGCTTGCCTTCCATACGAGGACTTAACTCAAGTTTAGCAAATGAATCAGAATCAGCAACAACCCTATCCATTACTGACATCCCTATTTCTTTATGAGTAATTTCACGCCCTTTAAAACGAAGAGTAATTTTTACTTTGTCTCCGCTATCAATAAATTTCTTTATACTACGCATTTTAACTTCGTAATCATGCTTTTCTATAGTAGGTCTTAATTTTATTTCTTTTACTTGAGCTACTTTTTGCTTTTTACGATTTTGACTTTGCTTACGACGCTGTTCAAATTTATATTTACCAAAATCTAGTATTTTACATACAGGAGGATTAGATCCGCCTGAAATTTCTACTAAATCTAATTCATAAAACCTAGCTTTATCAAGAGCTTCAGAAATCGACACAACACCCAACATATTTCCATCTGGGTCGATAAGCCTTACACTATCTGCAATTATAGCCTTATTTGTACGTGGCAACTTATCGTTATTAGAACCTTTGTAAGTTATACTACTTCTCCCTAAATCAAATTAATTAATAAATCTAACTAAGCCAATTAAACTGGCATCCTAGACTCTTCAATAATTTTAGCCTTAAACTCATTAAATTCAAGTGTTTTCTGCTCATTACTTCCAAGTCTTCTAATAGAAACCATAGCATCTTGCATTTCTTTCTTGCCAACAGCAACAATAATTGGTGTCTTATTACTAGAATGAAGTCTGATTTTATAACTTATTTGTTGGCTACTACAATCAATTTCAGCCCTTATTCCACTAGAAATAAGTTCTTGATAAATTTTCTTGGCATATGAATCTGCCTCATTTGTAACCGTAACCACAACAACTTGAGTTGGAGCTAACCATAATGGAAAGTGACCTGCGCATTGCTCTATAAGTATTCCTATAAATCTCTCAAAAGCACCTAATATAGCACGATGTAACATAACTGGTCTTTGCTTTGAACCATCTTGAGCTATATAATTTGCATTTAATCTTTCTGGCAAGACAAAATCAACTTGTAATGTACCACACTGCCAATCTCTACCCAAAGCATCAACTAAAGCAAATTCCAATTTAGGTCCATAAAATGCACCCTCACCCGGATTTAAAGTATATTCTAAATTTGCTGCTTTAACAGCTTGTTTTAAAGAGGTTTCTGCTTTATCCCAAACTGCATCATCTCCCGCCCTAACTTCTGGACGATCTGAAAATTTTACTTTTATATTTTCAAAGCCAAGGTCTTTATACACCTCTTTAAGTAGCCCACAAAAAGAAACTGTCTCTGATGTTATTTGCTCTTCAGTACAAAATATATGAGCGTCATCTTGAGTAAATCCTCTTACTCTCATTAAACCATGAAGAGAACCTGATGACTCGTTACGATGGCACATTCCAAATTCTGCCATTCTCAAGGGCAAATCACGATAGCTTTTTATTCCTTGATTAAAAATCTGAACGTGACAAGGACAATTCATAGGCTTTATTGCAAGAGTCTTTTCTTCAGACTCAGAGGTAAACATATTTTGACCAAATTTCTCCCAGTGACCAGATTTTTCCCATAAAATTCTATCCACTAAAATCGGGGTCTTAACTTCTTTATAGCCGGCCTGCTCTATTTTATTGCGAATATAATTCTCTAACGTACGATACAGAGTCCAGCCTTTATTGTGCCAAAATATTTGCCCAACCGCCTCCTCTTGGATATGAAATAATTCCATTTCTTTTCCAATTTTACGATGATCTCGCTTATGAGCCTCTTCCAATCTAGTCAAATATTGTTTTAAATCTTTTTCTGTTAGCCACGCAGTTCCATAAATTCTCTGTAACATAGCATTTTTAGCATTGCCACGCCAATACGCTCCAGCCACTTTCATCAATTTAAAAAATTTAGGATAGCCAGTGCTATATGCATGAGGACCACGACATAAATCTATAAAATTACCCTGACGATATAAGCTAATTTCTTCACTTTCAGGAATCGCACTTATAAGCTCAACCTTGTAACTTTCACCTTTTTGTTTAAAAAATTCTATCGCCTCATTACGAGACATTACAATGCGCTCTATCTTTTCATTTCTTGTTATAATTTCACGCATTTTATTTTCAATTTTATCCAAATCTTCTGTAGTAAACGACTTATCGCGGGCAAAATCATAATAAAATCCATCTTCAATATTTGGACCTATCGTAACCTGAACATCTGGAAATAGCTCTTGTACAGCTTGGGCAAGTATATGAGCAGTGTCATGACGTATTATATCAAGAGCTTCTGAATTTTTGTTAGTAATGATACTAATTTTACTATCCGTATTAATTGGCAATGACAAATCAGACAACTTATCATTTATTTTTATAGCAATAGCCACTTTAGCCAAACCTTCACCTATAGATTTGGCAATTTCACTGCCAGTAATAGCTTTAGGATAACTTCGCAACGAACCATCTGGTAATGTAATATTAATCACAGACATAAATTTATTTACTTTATAATAATTAATACGATCTTAAGTATCATTTGGCATGCTTATACATAGTTTTTCTCTTCAAGTAAAGCCATTGTCACTTGCAGCTTATAAAAGCAATATATTGAGTTTATTAAGACAAAACATTACTATAAACATCTAAGGTAAGTTGCTGCATAGTAGAAAGTGAGAAGTTTCTTACCACATTTTCACGCGCCTTTTGAGTAATTTTTTTAGCTTCTTTTGAATCCATATTCAACATTTTTCTAAGGGTTTGAGCCATTTGATCTATATTATTTGGCTCAACAAGAACTCCTGTCACCCCATCTATGATTGTTTCTTGAGATCCACCTATATTTGTTGCAATTGTTAGCTTCTCCATAGCGCAAGCCTCAACAGCAACACGTCCAAAAGCCTCCTCTCGCAATGATGCTGAAACAACTATATCTGCTAAACAGTAAAGTGCTGGCATATCCGTAACATTGTCAGTAATAAATACTCTTTTTTCTAGATCAAGCTGCTTTATTTTTTCCTTTACCTTAAGACTATACCCTCCATGATCAGAAGCTTTTCCTACAAAAAAACACATAAAGGATAAATCTTTTATTTTACTGAGAGCTTCCAGTAAAAATAAATGCCCTTTCCACTCCGTAAACCTGGCTGGCAATAATATTACTGGTCTATCATGTTCCATGCATAACTTAGCAGCTACCTGAGCCAATCTTTCATGATTTACTTTACTAACACAAAATTTATCAACTTCTACTCCACGGTGAATTACTTCAATTTTATCTTCTGCAATTTTATAATTAGATAATATGTGATTTTTTATAAAGTTAGAAACAGCTATAACTTTTTCACCCCTACCCATTATGCTATTATAGGTTTTTTTTAATTTTGTTGTTCCAGAATATGTCCCATGCCAAGTAGTAATAAATTTACAACCAGTTTTTTTACAAGCAAAATAGGCACTCCACGCTGGAGCTCGCGACCTTGCATGTATAATATCTATATTATTCTCTTTGATTAATTTTACCAATCTTCTTATATTTAAGAATATAGTTATGGGATTTTTGCTATTTAAAGGCATTTTAATGTGTTTAACACCAAATAATGGCAGTTGTTGCGCCATTACTCCGCCACTTGATGCCACTAAAGATACATAACCTTCCTTAGCTATTGCTTTTGCAATATCAACAGTACCACGCTCAACTCCACCAGAAATTAGCGAAGGTAATACTTGTAAAATTGTTATTTTTTTCTTCACAAACCAACCAATAAATTATAATAGTCTATTTATTATCTATCTATCTTAATTGAATTTTTCTAGCGTTAAATTAACAAAACAGCAAAATAAATGTATAATAAATTATATTTAAGTGATGGCAACTATATCACTTATGAAAAAATAAAAGGCAAGGCAAAATATCCAACTATAATTTTCTTAGGCGGTTTTCGTTCCGATATGACTGGCACTAAAGCAACTCATATAAGAGATTTTTGCCAAAAAAATTGCTATTCTTTTATTCGCTTTGATTACTTTGGTCACGGAATGTCGAGTGGCGATTTCAAAAATGGAACTATCAGCATTTGGCGTGATAATGTTTTATCTGTTATAGATCATCTTACAGAAAAAAGTGAAAAAATTATTCTCATAGGATCTAGTTTAGGAGGCTGGTTAATGCTTTTATGTGCCTTACAGCGCAAACAAAAAATACATTCATTAATTGGACTTGCAAGTGCTCCAGATTTTACAGAAAATTTAATTTTTAATTTACTTTCTCCTTTGCAAAAAAACGATCTACTTATTAAAGGTTTTATTGATTTAAAATCTGATTATGATGAGAAGCCTTACTATATTAGCAAAAATTTAATCAATGACGGACGCAACAATTTAGTTTTAACCAACTCAAAAATAGACATATCCTGTCCAGTTTATTTAATTTGTGGCAAATTAGATAAAGACGTTCCAGCCTCAATATCACAAGAAATATACGATAAATTAACTAGTAGTAAAAAAAGTTTAATTATTATAGATGACGCAGATCATCGCATAGCAAGACCACAAGACCTTGAATTAATATGTAATACCGTCACTACAAGCCTTAATGCATAAAGTTAAGGCAACTTATCTAACTTTCACTTCTAGCAACGTTAGATTGTCCACTACTATTTAATTCTTGCAAAATTACAACAAAGACCTTATAGATCCTACTGCTTTTTTTATTATAACGATTTAAGTGGTAATTAGCCTTTTATAAATTAGCCAATAACGTCGTTATATTCTTAATAATCAAATGGTTAAACAAAATCAAAGTTATTAAGAGTTAGTATAAAATTTATTTAATTTCTAGCTATGCTAGGGACATTTTGTAATAAGTTAGTTTATTATTTTTAATTTTAATAAAATATATATTTTTGTAATATAATCATGAAACCACAAATAAAACCTAACAATCCTTGTTTTTCATCTGGGCCTTGCGCTAAGCGTCCTGGTTGGACTTTAGAAGCCTTAAAAGACGCTGCCATAGGTCGCTCTCATCGTGCAAAGATTGGCAAAACTAAACTTCAAGAAGTAATAAATCTCACTCGCTCTGTTCTAAAAATCCCTCAAGATTACCTTATCGGTATAGTTCCTGGATCTGATACTGGCGCAGTTGAAATGGCAATGTGGAACTTACTTGGTGAGCGCGGAGTTGACGTATGCTCTTGGGAAAGCTTTGGAGAAGGTTGGGTTACAGATGTACAAAAGCAACTTAAACTTGATGATATAAGAACTTTTAAAGTAAATTATGGTCAGCTACCTGATTTTTCGTTAGTAAACACTCATCGCGACGTTGTCTTTACATGGAATGGCACAACATCTGGAGTAAAAGTTCCTAACGGAGACTGGATAGATTCTAAGCGCTCTGGTCTTACAATATGTGATGCAACCAGTGCTGTTTTTGCTATGGATCTTCCTTGGGATAAGCTAGACGCTACTACTTGGTCATGGCAAAAAGTTATGGGCGGAGAAGGAGCTCATGGTATGCTAGTTTTATCTCCTCGAGCTGTAAAAAGACTTGAATCATACAAGCCAACTTGGCCTTTACCAAAAATATTCCGCTTAACTAAAGGCGGCAAATTGATAGAAGAAATTTTTAAAGGCGATACAATAAACACTCCTTCTATGCTTTGCGTAGAAGATGCTATCGACGGTTTAAAATGGGCACAATCTATTGGTGGACTTTCTGAGCTTATAAGAAGATCTGAGAACAACTTAACTGCTGTAAAAAACTGGGTAGAGAAAACAGACTGGGTTGATTTTCTGTCTGAGAAAAAAGAAAATATATCTAAGACTATTTAAAACTCTCCCGTGAGCAACAAGCAGAAGGAATAAAAAACATAACTTCCTTGCTTGCTGAAGAGAAAGTTGCTTATGATATAGCTTCTTATCGTGATGCTCCTTCTGGTTTGCGTATTTGGGGCGGCGCAACAGTTGAAACCGATGATATAAATAAATTATTACCATGGTTAACTTGGGCATTCTCAGAAGTAAAAAACAAGTTACTTGCAAGTTAAATTTATATAATAAAATTACGAAGGTAGAATAATATGCCAAAAGTTTTGATTTCAGACAAAATGAGTCCTCGCGCAGCAGAAATATTTGCTCAAAATAATATTGAAGTTGATGTAAAAACTGGACTAAATGAAGATGAACTATGCAAAATCATTGCTCAATATGATGGTCTTGCCATCCGCTCATCTACAAAAGTAACCGATAAAATATTTAAAGCAGCTACCAATCTTAAAGTTGTTGGTCGTGCTGGCATTGGAATTGATAATGTTGATAAGAATTCAGCAACTAGCCATGGCGTAGTTGTAATGAATACTCCTTTTGGTAATTCTATCACAACGGCTGAACACTCTATAGCTCTGCTTTTATCTTTGGCTCGCCAAATTCCTTTAGCTAATAGCTCTACTCATTCTGGAAAATGGGAAAAAAACCGCTTCATGGGAGTAGAAGTTGCCAATAAAACTTTAGGTCTAATTGGTTGCGGTAATATAGGATCTATAGTTGCAGATCGTGCGCAAGGTTTAAAAATGAAAGTTCTTACTTACGATCCATTCTTAAGCATTGAACGCGCTAAAGAAATGAATGTAGAAAAAGTAGAACTTGATGAGCTACTTTCTCGTAGTGATTTTATATCACTTCATACTCCTTTAAATGACGCAACTCGCAATATATTAAATGCCACTTCTTTAAAGAAAACTAAAAAAGGCGTTAGAATTATAAATTGCGCACGCGGTGGCTTAATTTCAGAAAAAGATTTAAAAGCAGCTATCGAATCAGGTCATGTTGCAGGTGCTGCATTAGACGTATTTGAAATTGAACCAGCTGAAAATAATATATTATTTGGCATGGAACAGATTGTTTGCACTCCTCACCTTGGAGCATCAACTTCAGAAGCGCAAGAAAATGTTGCTATTCAAGTTGCAGAGCAAATGGCCGACTATTTGAATAATGGCACAGTTACTAATGCTGTAAACATGCCTTCTGTATCAGCAGAAGATGCTGTAAAGTTAAAACCTTATTTAAATTTAGCAGAACAACTTGGAGTATTCTCAGGTCAAATCCTAAACGGTGGTGTTAAGTCAATTACCATTGAGTATGAAGGTGATGTAGCTGCCTTAAATATTAAGCCAATAAGTGCCGTGATATTAAAAGGCATATTATCTCAGATTGTATCTTCTGCTAATATGATTAATTCTTCACTTATCGCTAAAGAGCGTGGTATTGAAATTAAAGAAATTCGTAATGATAAAAGAAGAACTTATCAAACTTTAATAAAAGTAACTGTTGTAAGCGATAATACCACACAATATGTATGCGGAACTTTATTTGCTGAGAACCCTAGAATTGTTGAAGTTAATACAGTAAAATTAGAAGCAAGCCTTGGCACTAAAATGCTTTATATCAATAACGAAGATAAGCCTGGCTTAATTGGTAACTTAGGTAAGCTTCTTGGCGACGCAAAGGTTAATATCGCAAATTTTCATCTTGGTCGTAATGATACAAAGACAGGAGCACTAGCATTGTTAGAAATTGACAATGATATTAGCGATGATTTACTATCACAAATTGCTAAATTGCCTTCAGTTACTTGTGTAAAACTTTTACGTTTCTAAAATGTGAGTTCTTTGATGAATATTGGGACTTGTATCTATATTAAATTATTTGGTAAGCTTGTGGATAAAGATGAGCTTGGTAATAGTTATTATATTATGCGCCAGAAAGATAGTTTTGGTCGTAATAAAAGAGTAATAAAATATAAGGGTAAACCAGATCCTACTCTAATACCCCCTAGGTTTCATGCGTGGATACATTACCTTTGCGATAAACCTCTTTCTTCTGAAAAATATAGCTGGGAAAAACCAAATCTAGGTAATTTAACTGGAACAACTAATGCATATTTTCCTCCAGGTCATATTGTAAATGGGGCTAAAAGAGATAAAGCTTCTGCAGATTATGTGGCTTGGAAGCCCTAAAATTTTTATATTTATATAAAAATGCAAAAATATTTTATGCCTATTATAAATATATGTTATTTGTAGTATTTGTATAATAATGTTAGTAAATCAAGAAATAATTTACGGATATCTAATATAAAATTTATTGTTTCTATGTTTTACATATACTTAAAAATTAAATTTTTATTTGATTTTTCGAGGGTTCATAATAATAGCAATTTAAAACCTGAAATACTATAAATTACGTTTTATTTATTTTATTCTTAGGTTATGCTTATAGACTCTAAGAATTAATTTGTGAGGGAATCTGTCTATGAAACAAAATGTAATAGAAACCCTGATGGGAGCTTTCGTTATTTTAGTAGCATGCTCTTTTATTTATATTGCTTATCAAAGCGGTACTATCTCAACTCGTGGCGAGCAATATAATTTAGTTGCAAAATTTAACCAAATTGGTGGCGTAAATATTGGTAGTGACGTTAGGATTGGCGGTGTAAAAATAGGAAGCGTTTCTAATACACATGTCGATAATAATAGCTATCGAGTTATTATTGATATTGGTATAAAAAATTCGATAAAACTTCCAACAGATAGCTCTGCCTCAATAGTAAGCGATGGCTTAATTGGTAATAAATATGTAGAAATAACTCCAGGTGCTGATGAGGTTATGCTAAAACCAAATGAGGAGATTAAATTTACACAAGATTCCATAAGCCTTGAATCTTTAATTGGTAAATTTGCTTTCGGTGGCGTAAAAAGTGACAATAGCAAAAATACTCAATCTACTACAGATAGCCATGTTCAGACTCTAAACAAGTAAGCCATATATGTTTAAAAGAATTGTACTGATAACATTGCTTTGTTCTATTTTAAGTTTATCTTCTTCTACTTTTAGTCAAGAAGGCGAACACAAAGATGTTTCTGGAATATTACAAGAAAAACAACCGCCAACTCCAGAAGAAAATGAAAGTAATTTTACTAAAACAGGTTCATTTCAAGCTTTAGATAAAATAACAACACGAATTTCTGCCCTAAAATTAAAATTAGATGAAACTAGCAAATTTAGTAATCTTGAAATTACTTTACATAAATGCTGGCTTGCTCCACCAGAAGAAAAGCCTGAAAGCAAAGCTTTAGTTGAAATATGGGAAAATATTCCTAGCGAAAAAAAGAAACAAATTTTCTATGGCTGGATGTTTTCTTCTTCTCCATCTTTATCTGCATTAGAACATCCAGTTTATGATATTACATTAATTGAGTGTAATCCAAATAAGCCATTAATTAAGGATGTGC
>CAZTUN010000048.1:0-12342 GCA_964616845.1 uncultured Rickettsiales bacterium
ATGCGTACTTTCGGAAGCAGGCAGAAAAACAGTCTGAATAAGTGGATCAAGCTTACCATTCATACCAGCCATCTGAAACTCATACTCAAAATCAGATACGGCACGAAGCCCTCTTATTAAAAGAGTAGCATTATGCTCTTTGGCAAAGTTAACTAATAAACCCTCAAACCCACGAACCTCAACTTTATAGCCATTATCTCTAAATAATTGTATATCTTGATTAACCATATTAACTCTTTCTTCTAATGAAAATAAAGGTACTTTTATAGAATCAGCAGCAACGCCAATTACTAATTTATCTACTATCTTTAAAGCTCTTTTTATTATATCAATATGACCGAATGTAATTGGATCAAATGTACCTGGATAAACCGCTATACGCATAATGCCACCTAATTTTATATAAAAATAACCTTTATTGAGTATAGCTAAATTAAGCATTTTGAAAACAAATTCTTTATCTCCAGTAAAAATTCAATTAACTAATTATTAATCAATATTAAATATAATAGACCTAGTCACCATAAATATAGCTAGCTAAGATGAAGATTTTAAATATATTTTTATTTCCTCACACCAGTCCATTAAGAGATGATCCGCATCTTCTTAGTAGAAAAATTTTAAGCCAAATAAAAAAACACTGGAAAATATCTATATTAGTTTTTGATAAGCGCGATAAAGCAAGACATATAGATGAGTTACAAGGAAAGAATATAGGAAACACCTTAAGGGAAAATAATATAAAAGTTGAAGAGATTCCCTCTCATTTGATAAATTTTTTAACACATAATCTTGAAAGCCAAATCGCAAAAAAAGATCTTCACAAAAATATTAATTTTATTAATAGCGAATATAAAATACTCGCTAAAGATATTGCTAAAGAACTAACAAAGCATACTTTATATTGTTATAAAACTCCAGAACATGATAAAAAAATTCTTGATTTTATTTATGTAAGCCCATCAGAACAAACCGATAAGAAAGTATTTTATATAAATCCAGACAAAATAAAAACTTGCGAAAAGAATTGGCTTAAAATTATTAATTCCTTCATGAAAGATTTTTAATCTAATATAACTAGCTTAACTTTCAGTAACAGAATCTAAGTTATCAGAATTATCACCCTCACTATCATCAATTCTTGCAACAGAAATAACTTTTTCGTCTCCAGTAGTCTTAAATATAGTAACTCCTTGAGTATTACGACCAGTAATCCTAACATCATGCACAGGGCATCTGATTAATTTACCTTTTGTTGTAATCAATAGGATCTGATCATTATTATTTATCCTATAACTTGCAACTACCTTACCATTTCTTTCTGATGTAATAATATTCAAAATTCCAGTTCCACCACGATTAGTTACTCTATACTCATAGGCTGAGCTACGTTTACCAAAACCATTATCTGTTATTGAAAGAATAAACTCCTCGTCTTTAACCAATTTACATAGCAAATCCTTATCAATATCTGTCTCAATTTTTTCAAGAATTTGCTTGATTTCCTCTTCAAGTGCATTATCAGCAGCAAGCTCTCTTCTTCTGATTAAATCACCAAGTTCTATCCTTTCTTGAACTGGAATCTTTAAAAACTTATCTCTAACTTCCATGTCTTCTATATCAGAAGCTTTTATTACATCCATGGAAACAACCTCATTACCAGCATTCAATTTAATCGCTTTTACTCCCGTAGAAGACCTGCTCTTAAATTCTCTCACTACATTAACAGGAAATCTTATACATTTACCTTCCCTTGTAGTCAGAAGTATATGTTCTGCCTCAGAACATACTTTTATACTTACTAATGTTGCTCCGTCTTCAAGCTTCATAGCAATTTTACCGTTTGAAGGAACATATTTAAAATCAGACAAATCATTACGTCTTATCGTTCCTTGGTTAGTTGCAAACATAATACCCATATTTTGCCAGTCACTTTCATTATCTGGCAAAGGCATTACTACATTAATATTTTCATCTTTATCTAATGGAAATATATTAACCAACGATCTACCTTTAGATTGCGGCGCACCTAACGGCAATTTATAAACTTTTAGTTTATAAACTTTTCCTTTTGTCGAGAAAAATAATACAGGCGTATGAGTAGTACTAACAAATACTTTTGTAGTTATATCCTCTTCATGCATAGATAGTCCAGACCTTCCTTTACCACCTCGCCTTTGCGCACGATAAGTAGAAAGCGGAACTCTCTTAATATATCCACCCGCAGTAACCGTAACAACCATATCCTCAACAGGTATTAAATCTTCAATATCAGCCTCAAGCTCACTATCCAAAAATTCTGTTCTTCTTGGAGTTGCAAATTCTTCTTTTATAGCTGTCAATTCTTGAGCAATAATATCTATAACTCTTTGTCTTGAATGAAGTATATCTAGATAGTCTTTAATATTAAGCGCAAGTTCTGATAACTCTTCACTTATTTTATCACTTTCTAATCCCGTAAGTCTTGCTAGTCTCATTTCTAATATAGCTTTTGCCTGAGTTTCAGTAAAATAACATTTACCGTCCACAACAACATTACGATTATCATCAACAAGATCAATAAGAGCTTTTACGTCTGATGCTTTCCACGCTCTTTCCATTAATTGGTCTTTAGCAATGTTAGGATCAGCAGCATTTCTAATTAAAGATATAATCTCTTCAATATTAGCAACTGCCATCGATAGACCTATTAAAATATGAGCTCTACTTCTTGCCTTATTTAACAAGAAAGAAGTTCTTCTTGTGATCACATTTTCTCTAAATTTAGCAAAAGCAACTAAAACATCTTTAAGATTCATTAACTTAGGATTGCCTGAATCAAGAGCCAGCATATTAACACCAAATGAAGTTTGCAGCTGCGTATAGTTAAATAATTGATTAACTAATACATCAACCACAGCATCACGTTTAACTTCTATAACTACTCTAACTCCTTGCTTATCTGACTCATCTCGCATCTCAGATATGCCTTCTATTTTTTTATCCCTTACTAACTCACCGATTTTTTCTAGAACCAATGCTTTATTAATTTGATATGGAATTTCAGTAAATATTATTGCGCTACGATTATTGGCAAGTTCTTCTATATGATATTTAGCACGAATAACCACAGAACCACGTCCAGTTCTTAAACTTGATATTGAGCCACTACGTCCAACTATTACACCACCAGTTGGAAAATCAGGACCTGGTACAATTTTAATTAACTCCTCATCTGTAATATCATTATTTGCAAGATAAGCTAATAAGGCATCTATAACCTCACCTAAATTATGAGGTGGAATATTTGTTGCCATACCTACTGCGATACCACCAGCGCCATTAACTAACAAATTAGGAAAACGTGCAGGCAAAACTTTTGGCTCTTGTTCTGAACCATCATAATTTTCTTGAAATTCAACTGTATCTTTATCTATATCTTCGAGTAAGGTATGAGAAATTTTAGCCATTCTAGATTCTGTATAACGCATAGCTGCTGCTGCATCGCCATCCATTGATCCAAAATTACCCTGACCATCAATCAATTGTACTCTCATAGAAAATGGTTGCGCCATTCTAACTAATGATTGATAGATTGCAGCATCTCCATGAGGATGATACTTACCCATTACTTCACCAACTATACGAGCTGACTTTCTATATGGTTTATTAAAATCACACCCTGTCTCATTCATAGAATAAAGTATTCTTCTATGAACAGGTTTTAGTCCATCACAAACATCTGGTATTGCTCGGCTTACTATTACACTCATAGCATAATCCAAATATGAATCACGCATTTCTTTAACTATTGAAACTTGGGAAACTACTTCTTGTACTTTCATAATAAACCGATCATCTTCTCGTATGTTAATTTATAAGAATTTTATTTTTTAGCTAATAACTAATACTACAAAAACAATAAGGTTCAAGCTATATTGCAACTCAATTGCATCCAAATAATCTATAATTGAACCAATATAATTTTTGGCTTAAAAACTATACATATCTAAATTAACCTCGCCAAGTAAAAAAATAATACTTGAAGGCAAATATTTTTTATCTTAATCTGCTACATAGCATTAATAATGTTAATTCGTATTGCAAGGGCATTAGCTTATGAAATATTTATATCTAAAATTAGTTTCTGTTTTAGCTGGCTTATTATTATTTTCATCATGTTCTAATCAAACAATTGAACAGTCTTACGAATTAAAAAGTCCTTGCGTCTCTGCAGGTGATATTATAAATGACTCTTCGCAATCACCTTGCGTTCATCGCAAAGTTAACAATAACAATCTAAGCTAATTAATTTATAAAGAGCCATGACAAACAACACCCCTGATTATACTCCAATGATACCTTTAGTATCTGCCCCTCGCCAAGATTATTTTAAAAGCTTTATTAAACTATCAAGTTTCTCTTTGGCATTAGGTGGTGCTGGAGTAATTGGCTGGGCAATAGCAAGTCAACAATTATTAGCTGGCTTTGTTGGTGCTATGGGTGCTATGACTGGATCAACATTATTTTACTTAAGCAGCACAGAAGATAAACCTAACACACAAATAAATCATAATCCAAACGAACAAAACACTGTTTATTTTCCTTTAGTACCAGCAAACACAGCAGCAAGCCATAGTTAAAAATTATTGAGAAATTTTTTGCATAGATCTTAGTTCCAACTCTCGCTTTGCTTTTTCTAAGATTGGCTTGCGTTCTTTTTTTATCTCTTCACACATGAGTCCCCCAATATATTCACACAGCTCATACCAAGCCTGCCTAACCTCAAAAGTAAAGTCATTACCCAAAGCCGCAGAAAGAGTATAAATAAGTGCAGAAAAAAAGGTCTTATAATCTTCTCTTTTAACATTATAATAACTATGACGCTGTCCCATTTCTATTATACTTGGTTCAATGGTCGAAAGATTGTTTAAATTCTTTATCAGATAGTCCATTTTACGGAAAAATTTTCTTCTTTGTTCTCTTATATCACGAATAAATAATCGTTTTAACGAAGGATCAATTTCAAACAACCTATCATAAAGCACTCTAGTAAATCTAGAAGAATTAGGGCTTAGTTTAGAAAAGCTTTCTTGCAAAAGCAAGACCACATGAGGCTGCAACATCTAACCAATCCTCCCATAAAAAAAATACTTGTTTTCATCTAGCAAAAAATATATTTCCTAGCAACATATTTACTTATTTAGCTAATTTTAGATAAGGCTTAAGAAATCTTCCTGTAACACTTTCTTTTACTTTAACTACATCGTGCGGAGTTCCAATAGCAACAACATTACCACCTTTATCTCCACCACCCGGGCCTATATCAATTATGTGATCGGCTGTTTTAATTACATCTAAATTATGCTCAATAACCACTATTGTATTACCGTTATCTACTAACTTATGCAAGACTTGAAGTAATTTATTTATATCATCGGCATGTAATCCAGTTGTAGGCTCATCTAAAATATATAAAGTTCTTCCAGTTGAGCGGCGTGATAATTCTTTAGCAAGCTTAACACGCTGCGCTTCTCCACCCGATAATGTCGTAGCAGATTGTCCAAGCTTTATGTAACTTAAGCCAACCTCATTTAAAGCATCAAGCTTTTCTTTAATGACTGGTATCTTTGCAAAAAATTCTACTCCCTCCATTACCGTCATATCTAAAACATCTGCAATAGACTTACCTTTGTATTTTACTTGTAAAGTTTCTCTATTGTAACGTTGACCATTACATGCATCACATTTAACATAAACATCTGGTAGAAAATGCATTTCTATTTTTAGCAAACCATCTCCTTGACATGTCTCACAACGACCACCTTTAACGTTAAAAGAAAATCTTCCAGCTTTATAGCCTCTTGCCTTAGATTCTGGTAAATTGGTAAACCAATCTCTAATTGGCGCAAAAGCACCTGTATATGTAGCAGGATTGGAACGAGGAGTTCTACCAATTGGCGATTGATCAATTTCAATCATTTTATCAATAGTTTCTAAACCTAAAATATCATCATGAAGACCCGGAGTTGTTTTTGCGCCATTTAGTCTTTTTGCAATAGCTTTATATAAAGTATGAATTATTAAACTAGATTTTCCACCTCCCGAAACCCCTGTAACGCAAGTAAATACTCCTAAAGGTATCGTAACTGTAACATTCTGTAAGTTATTTGCTCTAGCATTAATAATTTTAATTACTCTTTTTTCACTCCAAGGACGATATTTTTTTGGTAATGCTATAACTTTCTTTCCACTTAAATATTGTCCAGTAATGCTTTTTGGATTCTCCTCAACTTCACTTGGAGTACCAAAGGCAACAACTTCTCCTCCATGAACTCCAGCACCAGGACCTATATCAATAAGGTAATCTGCTTTCTTCATGGTATCTTCATCATGCTCTACAACAATAACCGTATTTCCCAACTCTCTTAACCCCTCCAATGTCGATAACAACTTTTGATTATCACACTGATGCAGTCCAATTGAAGGCTCGTCTAGAACATATAATACTCCACTCAAACCAGATCCTATTTGTGAAGCAAGTCTAATACGCTGGCTTTCTCCTCCAGATAAAGTACCAGACTCTCTATCTAAGGTCAGATAATCTAAACCAACATTATTTAAAAAACTTAGTCTCTTATTAAGTTCCTTTAATATACGTTCTGCAATTGTACTATGAGTTTTACTCAATTTAGAATCAAGCTGCGAAAACCACTTGATAGCTTCAGAAATACTAAGCGAACTAACCTCACCTATATGCTTACCACCAACCTTTATACATAAAGATTCTTTTTTAAGTCTATATCCACCACAATTATGACATTTAGTATCATCTTGAAACTTTGCTAACTCCTCATCGACCCAACCACCATCATTCTCAGAAGCCTTACGCTCCAAGTTTTTAATTACACCTTCAAATGGTTTATCTAAAGTATAGCGACGCGCACCATCATAATATTCCATCTTTATAATCGTATCTCCAGATCCATAAAGTATAATTTCCTTAACTTCTTTTGTTAGATCTTTATATGGAACATTTGTTGCAAAACCATAATGCCTAGCAACACTTTCTAATATTTGCTGGTAAATTTTTGAATTACTCCAAGGCAATATAGCCCCTTGCGCAATGGTCATATTTTCATTAGGCACAATTAGTTCTGGAGAAAAATAAACTTGACTACCTAAACCATCACATGAAGAGCAAGCTCCATAAGGACTATTAAACGAAAAAATTCTTGGTTCAATTTCAGAAATTGTAAAACCAGATTCTGGACAAGCAAATTTTTCAGAAAAAACTAATCTATCACCTTTTTTAACAGTATTATCTCCTTCTGCTGGCTCAAAAATCTCAACATATAAAAGACCGTCAGAAAGAGACAGAGAGGTCTCGATAGAATCAGCTAATCTATTACCCAATTCTTCAGCTATAACTAATCTATCTACCAGAACTTCCATATTATGGGTCTTATTTTTATCTATTGTAGGCAGTTCATCTATATTATAGAGCTGTCCATCTATTTTTATCCTAGAGTAGCCTTGACGCTTCAATTCCATTATTTCTTTTATATGCTCACCTTTTCTTCCTCTCACAAATGGAGCCAATACATATATTTTTGTTCCGACAGCTAACTTCCTTATCCGGTCTATCATATCAGAAATCGTCTGACTCTCTATTGGTAGTCCCGTTGTAGGTGAGTAAGGAATGCCTATTCTTGCCCATAACAATCTCATATAATCGTATATCTCTGTTACTGTTGCAACAGTAGAGCGCGGATTTTTTGATACAGTCTTCTGATCAATAGCTATCGCTGGCGACAAACCCGTAATTGATTCAACATCTGGTTTATCTTGCATTTGTAAAAATTGGCGAGCATAGGAAGATAAGCTTTCAACATAACGTCTTTGTCCCTCAGCGTATATAGTATCAAATGCCAAAGAAGACTTACCAGAACCACTAAGTCCTGTTATAACTACTAGCTTATTTCTAGGTATATCGATGCTAATATTTTTTAAATTATTTTCTTTTGCACCCACTACTTTTATAAAATCTTCCATAGCCAACCTTCAAGAATTTCTTAAACTTTCTGTAAAGACAAACTTTATAATAGTAAGATTGCTTATTAGCAATAAACAATTAATAGCCGTAATATAAAAAAATATTAATAAAGTAATGATTTTAATTTTCTTAATTAAAAAATATATATAAGCTGACTTTATGCCTAATACTACAAATGTCTTTATAAGAAATATACTTGCAAAATAAGTTACCTAGATATAAATTCCCAAAGAATACAAATATAATGAGTTTTTAGTTTTGTGATTTATAATTTACAGTAAAGGACTTTTCGATGGCAGGCTCAGTAAATAAGGTTATATTGGTAGGAAATTTAGGACGTGACCCAGAAATTCGTAGTACACAAGATGGACGGGAAGTTTGCAATTTTCCATTAGCTACTTCAGAATCTTGGCGAGATAAAAATACTCAAGAACGTAAAGAAAAGACAGAGTGGCATAGAGTTGTTATATTTAGTCCTGGTTTAGTTAATATAGCAAAAAATTACCTAAAAAAAGGCTCTAAAGTTTACATAGAGGGAGCCCTCCAAACGCGTAGATGGCAAGATTCTTCTGGTTCTGAAAAATTTACTACCGAAGTAATATTGCAAGGTTTTAACTCAACATTAATGATGTTAGATAGCAAAGGAAATCCTATATCTAACCACGATAATCATTATGATGATAATAACTATTCATCAAACAATGAAAATGCAAATTCTTTCTCAAGCTCATCAAACAACTCACGCCAAGAAGTTTATGCTAATCTTGAAGAAAACGAAGATGAGATCCCGTTTTAATTTACATTAATCCTTAAGATCTCTATAAAAAAATTTCATCTTGTTCATAGATAGTCGCTTGTGAAAAAGTCTCTTTTTGTTATCCATGAAAGAAAATCATGACTTCCGTTCCTCATTTACGATCAAGTAAACTGCGGTACGGCTTCATAATTTTCTTTCATGTATATTCAAAAATAGCCATTTTAACAAGCATTCACCACAAAATCTTTTGCAAGCTTTTGTAGTTTAGTCTGCTGATTTCTGATAATTTATTTCCCATGAAAATATTATATAGCCTAATCTAAGAGTGGCTCGTAGCCTTTTTCACGGCAGACTAGATAATAAAAGGTCTTTTCGCATTATTTACTAAAAAAGACCTTTTAAAATATATTATAAAATTAAGCATTGCTCGCATCTGCAAGTTCTGCAGGTAAAGATTCACTTTCCTCATCGCGTAAAATATAGCCGCGTCCCCATACGGTTTCAATATAGTTAATTCCGCCAGTAGAGTCGGCTAGTTTTTTACGAAGTTTGCAAATAAATACGTCAATAATCTTTAAATCAGGCTCATCAATTCCGCCATAAAGATGATTTAAGAAAATTTCTTTAGTAAGTAAAGCTCCTTTTCTGAGGGCAAGTAGTTCTAATATTGCATATTCTTTGCTAGTTAAATGAACAATTTTACCATCAGCTTCAACAGTTCTATTGTCGAGATTGATATTTAAGTGAGCGCCGATTCTAATAGTTGAATCAGAATGACCTTTAGATCTACGAACAATAGCTTGAATACGTGCAACTAATTCTGCACGGTTAAAAGGTTTAGTTAAATAATCGTCAGCTCCAAAACCAAGTCCTTTAATTTTTTGATCTGTTCCAGATAAACCAGAAAGTATTAATATTGGAACTTGTACTTTGGCTGAGCGTAAGCGTAAAAGAACCTCATAACCATCAATATCAGGTAGCATTAAATCAAGTACAATTATATCGTAATCATACAATTTAGCTATTTCAACTCCATCATCTCCTAAATGCGTAACATGACATACAAAGCCCTCTGACTTCAAGGCTAATTCGACCGCCGTGGCCGTTGTATTGTCGTCCTCAACTAATAGTACACGCATTGTAAACCCCTTTCTTAAAATGTATTTTTTATTAATTTAGTGACATAAATCATAGTCGTTAATAATTATTAATGCAACAAAAACTTAAGCTAATTCAAAGCTTATCTGGTGTATTAAGATATTCATAAAATAGAATATTTTTGTTTTAAATTTGATAACTATCAATGTAACATTCCCATGCGGAAGAAAAGCAAGCAAGGCGAGCAATTAAACCTAGGGTTGAACAAAGTCCTACTGCTGGATTAGCATCTTTAATGCTAATAAAGCTCATTCCAGAGCTATTTAAATTAGTAAAACGACCCTGTTTATTATTAACTCGATAAATACAACCAATTGGTTGTCCACCAATAACATATATCATTGGTTCGGCTGGATTGTTATTTATGGTATCTATGGTTGCAATACCTTCTTGAATGATAACTTCTGTATTGGTAATGCCTCCTTTTATAGCATTCATGTGCTTACGTTTATCTTTGTTTAGATTAAGAACATCATCGCCAGATTTTGCAATCATTATACCCATACCGTATGTGCCGCGATTAGGCTTAATAAAAACATAAGGTTCTTCTGTTATTTTATACTCTAAATATTTTGCTTTTATTCTTGCAATAGTTTGCTCAACATTTTCGGCTAAGCAATCAATGCCTGTTTGTTCTTTAAAATTAACTACATCACATTGAGAAAATATGGTTGAGATTAACCAAGGGTCTAAAGAAAAAGCATGGGCAAATTTTTCTGCCATTTCGTTATATATAGAAAAATGCGCTGTCTTTCTTCTTTTGTGCCAACCAAAATATGGTTCAGGAACAATTGGTTGGGTAATAGAAGAAATCAAATCTGGTATACCATCGCTTAAATCATTATTAATTATAATTAAATCAGGTTCTAGTTCAGATGTTGTTATTTTATTATTAATTTTGCTCATAGGAACTAAATTTATGCAAGTTCCAGAGGCGGAAGTAAAAGTTTGTATTTGTTTAAGATTAGATGAACTAAAGCTGCTTAATATTACATTAAATCCTGCATCAACAAGTATTTGTTTTAATACGGCAATATTTTCAAAATAAAATAGATTTCTGGTATGATCTTCAGCAAGAATTAAAATATTTTTTACAGAAGGATAATATTTATTCAAATATTGTTTTATAACCAACGAAGATTTATGTCTTTCTGTAAGGTTAAGATTGTTAAATCCTCCTGGAAATATATTTGTATCAACGGGAGCTATTTTGAAATCAGACCTTCTAATATCAACAGAATTATATATAAAGGGAGATGTTTTTATAAAATTATCTGCAAACCATTGTTCAATTTGTTTTTCTTTATCAAGGACAAGTTTTTGAATGGTAGATGTTATGTTCAATAATTGGTTCATAAGAGGATAAAAAGTTCAGCTAAACTAATTTTAATAAATAGGGAAGAGAATATAGATCTTAAGAAGTATTTTTACAAATTAAAAATCTATACAACGACCATTTCGTTCCCAATCGCCAAAACGGGTAGGTTCTAAACCTTTAGGTCCATTTGTTTCTTGCTTAATATTCTGTATTTTTTCTTTAGTTTCTTTACTTTCAATATCAGAAGTACTAAGGTTAGCTTCGTTATTTTTTATATTATTAGGCATTATTTTATGCAATATATTAGATTATATTTGGACAATAAGTTTAGTTACAATCAATTAGTAGAACTTAATATAGAACAAACTCATTATGTTAGCAAGGTAATGAGACATAAAGTTGGTCAAGCAATAACCATATTTAATGGTTATGATGGTTTATGGTTGGCAAATATTGAGTCATTAGGTAAAAAATCATGCTTAGTGAGGTTGGTTGAGCAGATTGAGCCGCAAACAACCATACCAGATATATGGTTATGTTTTGCCTTGGTTAAACAAGCTCCTTTAGGATATATTATTGAAAAAGCAACCGAACTTGGGGTGAAAACTATTATTCCATTAACAACAGAAAGAACTGTTATAGATAAAATAAATTATGACAAAGCAAAAAAAATAACCATCGAATCTGCTCAGCAATGTGAAAGGTTGGTTATTCCAGAAATAATGGAATTGTCTAGTTTAAAAAGCTTACTAGAAAATTGGGACAAAGATAGGGTAATAATTTTTTGTAACGAAAGGCAAAAAAATCAAAACATAGTTAATCAGTTGCAAAATTTAAAAACATATAAAAAATATGCCATATTAACTGGACCTGAAGGCGGATTTTCAGAAAAAGAAATCCAATATCTAATGAGCTTAGATTATATAAAGTCAGTAAGTTTAGGACCTAGAATATTACGTGCAGATACTGCGGTAATTTCAGCTCTTGCAATTACTATGTCAATAGTTGGTGATTGGTTTTATAGTCGCTTGTGAAAAAGTCTCTTTTTGTTATCCATTAAAGAAAATCATGACT
>CAZTUN010000049.1:0-12065 GCA_964616845.1 uncultured Rickettsiales bacterium
GATAGAAAATTTCATTAACGCTTCTATAAGTATTGCATTTTCAAATTGGGTTCCTGCGTTTATTTTAAAATGCTGAGTAGCAACATCTCCGAGCGCAAAAGATTTGCCAAATTGGATTAATCTGTTTAATTCACCAAATAAATTTCTTACTATCATACTATCCTGTTATGTTATATAATCACCATAGTCAAATTAAGCATAAACTTAATAACAAGATTGTAGATTTAAAATGGTTCGAACTATTTTCTATAAATATATTAATATAAAACCAAGGATAACATTATTAACTTAAAATTAAGATTAGAACTGCCTGTTTATAAAACCTGAAATAATGTTAACATATTTTATTAAATATAAGTATGTCTTGATAGCAGATAATCTTGTTACTATGATTAGCTAGGGAAGTGATTGTAACAAAAAATAACAATATGTCATCAATAAAAAACACAAATCCCTTGCATAAAGCAAGAAAAGTAAGAAATTTTACAGTAGAAAATGTAGCAAATGATCTTAAAACGAGCAAATTATATATATTATCATTAGAAAATGATGATATTCAGTCCCTTAAAGGGAAGATTTACATTAATGGATTAATTAGATCATATGCAAAATATCTTGGTCTTAATCAAGAAGAAGTTATTGCCTATTTTAGGTCATTAGAAAATCATTCTTCTACTGCAAATTTAACTGCTACAGAATCGGTTAAGAATAATTTTCTTGAATATAAATTTATGCATTCAGATATAAAAATCTATTTAATATCTTTAATTCTTATAATTAGTGCATATTTAATTTGGTTTATGGGCAGACCTTCCGTAAATATAAAAATTTTATATCATCCAGCAATTACGACTAAGTCATCTTAGTATAAATTTTTATAGTATGGTGACTTTATTGGTACGGTAGTGATAGTTATAAATTAACCTACCAACTAAGCTATAAATACTATTTGCAAAAATAGTCATCATATTTAAAATAACAAAATTGGTTATATGATTGTTTTTTTAATCCCACTTATAGGTGGTTAGTCCGAGAATGATAAATCTTTTACGTCAGAAAGATAAGCATGTTTCTTTAGCATCAAGAGATTTGGTCTTCGATGAAGTGCCTTTTGAGTTTATACCTTATGCTGCTCATTATGATAAAGATACCATTCTAACTAAAAATGGTGAATTGCTACAGGTAATTAAAATTACAGGATTTTCTGCTGAAATGGTTGATTCTGTATGTGATTCTTTGCGTGAAGAAATAAGGAAAGTTATAGGAAAGCATATAACTAGCGATAATTATTCTTTGTGGTTTAATACAATCAGAAGGCCTAAAAATCTAGATCCAAGCGGTCACTATAGTGATGAATTTTCTTATAATTTGAATAAGGCCTGGTTGAATAAAAATAAGTGGGATAAGAAATATGTTAATGAGCTATATATAACTATAATAAGAGGTGGATTATATATAAAACCTTTTTCCATGGAAGCATTGGTTTATTCTATTTTTCATGGAGTTGTAAAGAATAAACACGTAACTTTTTTAAAGCAATCGTGTAAAGAGCTTACTAATTTAGTTGATACAATATTATTAGATTTAAAAAATTTTGGCGCAAGAAAATTATCCTTAGTTGAAGAAAATCAAGTTATATATTCTGAACAGTTAGAATTCTTTGGCAAGATTATAAATTTATCTGACGTAAGAGTTTCATTGCCAATGAATGATTTATCTTATCATCTTTCTGGTCATAAGATTTCATTTGGTTTTAATACCATGGAGGTTAGGGGAAGTGGTGGGAAAAAATTTGCAGCTATATTTACGGTTAAGAATTATCAAGAAATACCTCCTTGGGCTTTAGATGAATTTTTACAGCTTGATATAGAATTTATCATTACCCAAACGATAGATTTTATATCTGGCAGAAGTGCAATGGAGCATTTTGACTATCAGAAAAGAATTTTTGAGGTAAGTGGTGCAGATAAGTTGCTGGAAAGAAGTGGAATAAAAGCAATTGTTGAAAGCGATACTGGTAGCAAAACCGATTTTGGTAATAGTCAGATTACCATATTATTTATAGCAGATAGTGTTGAGCATTTAGCTACGACTCTAGATAAGGCAATGGAGTCGCTAGATGAGCTTGGTATATTAGTTACAAGAAGGGATCTAAGATTAGAAGAATGTTTTTGGGCTCAGTTACCAGCTAATTTTTCTCACATAACTAGGGCAAGACCAATAGCTAAAGCGCAGCTAGGAGGTTTTGCTTCATTATATAATTTTCCAGCAGGAAAAAATAGTGGTAATCATTGGGGAACTGCGGTAACGGCATTTTATACGGCAGCTGGAACTCCTTATTTTTTTAATTTCCATGTGGATAAAGTTGGTCATACTTTAATTATAGGCCCTGCTAAGACAGGCAAAACCACATTAGTTAATTTTCTTCTTACCGAGGCACGTAAATATAATTACAAGTTATTCTTTTTTGATCAAATGCGTGCATCAAAAGTATTTATAAAAGCATTAAATGGTAAGTATACGGTTATTAAGCCAGATGTGCCAAATCCAGAACATGCATTTAATCCACTTTTATTACTAGAAAAAAATAATGACGAGAATAATAAAAAATTTTTAGCTTACTGGCTGGCACTTTTAATTACGGCATCAGGAGAGTTAGAAATAAGTGATGACCAATATTATATATTATCGGAATCCTTAAATTATATTACCTCGCTCTCATCAGAGCAAAGAAATTTACGTAATATATCTGCGTTCTTAAAGCAACGTGGAGAAAATGCTATGGCAGAAAAGCTTTCTCCTTGGATGAGTGGAGAAAAATATGGTCACTTATTTGATAATAGAACAGATTGTGCTAGTTTTGAGGGCGTTATATATGGCTTTGGCATGAGTTATGTTATTGAAAGTGAAGTTTGTTTAGGTCCAGTTTTGGCTTATTTATTATATAAAATAGAAATGGTTCTTGATGGAACTCCAACTATAATAGTCTTAGAAGAAGCATGGAAATTAGTAGATAATTATATATTTGCTTCAAGGCTAGAAGTGTTGTTGCAGCGTTTGGCAGAAAAAAATGCTATGGTAATATTTTCAACACAAAATTTAAATGATGCAAGTAAAAGTGAAATTACATCTACTTTGATAAATAACATAGCTACCCAAATATTTATGCCTAATCCATCAGCCAATGAGTCAATCAATACGTATAAAAATATTTGGGGAATGTCAGATAAAGAATTTGAAATGCTAAAAGTTATCACAACAGAAAAAAGAGAATTCTTATTAAGACAACAAGATCACACAATTATTGCGTCATTGAATTTGAATGGCTTTAAAGAGCTAGAAGTTTTAGCTGGAGGAGATGATAAAGTTGAGCTTATGGAAAAGGCAATTGAACAAAAAGGTGATAATGTATCAGAGTGGATTTCGTTATTTTATGACCTAGTTAGGTCGTCTAAGAGGTAATATATATATTTTGTCTGTATAGTTAAGTTATTAGCCTATTAATTTGTGTATTAATTATTGTAAATTTATTGTTTAATATAGTAAAATTAGCATGAGTAAGCGAACGTTGATTCTTTAGCTAGTTGGAATTTTTAAGTTTTTATGATTAAATCTAATAAATTTCAGACTTCTTTATATAAAATAATGCAAAATTCTAAAGATTTTGTAGTAAGGTTATTGTTATTTGTAATAGCCTATTGTTTTTTGGGCTTAAGCAATGCCAACGCTCTAGTTTCGTGGTGGGACGCAACTGTAACCGAAAGTCCTAATAGCAGTTATTTTAGACCTTTAGTTAATATAAATATAGAAAGAAATGGTGGTCTTTCTGGTTATACAGCCCAATTAGGTAATGGGGATTGTAGTTTTATGGGACCTGTGGGTGTTAGAGTGTGCGCAAGGATCGAAATGCCTAAAGGTCAATTATTACCTGGAGACAAAGGATATGATCCAAATCATCCAGAAAAGAATGCTCCTGGAGTAAATTTTGGAAATGATACTGGTCTTCAAGGCAATCCAAGAGTTAGAATGTGTGTTTTTGAAGATCCTATGGATGGAGGAGATACTAATCCAGATTACGAGCCATATAACCATGATGAGAATAAAAAAGCCGACATTCCAGAATCTGCTGCTATGACTGGATTTGAGGGTGCAGCTATTGGAGTAGGTGCAACTGCTGCTGTAACGGGAACGATAGTTGCAGCCAGTGCAGCTGGTGCAGCAGTTGGTTATACTGCAGCAGGAATCGCAGCTGCAACCATGGGGCCTGTAGGAATTGTAGTTGCGGCTACTATTTTAATTGCAGCGGGAACAATGGTTTTAGTTGCAGTTTTGCAAGAGCATCATAATCACGTGGTTGTAGGGGTATTAGGTTGTGCTGATGTTCCTATATCGCCTTTGCCGCCTGTATGGCGAAACAATGCTTGGAAAGTAACTTATTATCCAGATCCAGATATTTCAATAAGCAATGATTCTGGTAGAATAGCAACATTTTTTGATCCATATGTTAAAGTTAGAGTCTGTAAAGACTCTAGTGTAACTTCTGGAAGAGATAAAATAATAAGTTGTTCTGATTCTAAGGCCGTTGATATTTCTGGTTCGCCATTTATTATTAATCCTAATGATCAGCATCAAGTACCAGATCCCAATCATGCTAATGCAATTCCTCCCATAACATTATTTGAAGATTCTGTTACAGTTCCAGATGGAAGAAAATTTATTGCCAATATTAGTGTAGATAATCCTAAGAAAGTCTGTGTATATAAGCAATTATCTTCAACAGGTAATAGAGTGCTAATAAATTGTTTCCCAAGACCTGGCTGGATGCCTAAGCCTACCATTGCAGATGGCGGATATAATAATGGTCAGTCACTAATAGTTTCATATCCGAGCAGAACTTTAAATGCTCCTCCTGTGCCAATTAAGCTAACTGAGAATCCTGGTTATGCAGGAAATGGTATTACTTTTGTTATGGGCTGGACAAGTGATTGCAATTATTTGCAGCAAGTAAGGTTTTGTATTAGCAGACCATGTAATGATGCTAGTATAACCGATACTACCTGTCCACAATTTAAACCAGAAGCATGTATTTCTGGCTATGAAGTTCCTAATTTAATGGTAGTTGCTGATACAAAGACTAATAATGCTATACAAGGTCCACCAAATCAAATGTCTAATTCAATTGGATCTTATATATATTCTCCGCCGCAATGTATGCAAAAAGATAATAATGGCTATTGTTTAAATTATAATACTAGTTGCTTAAAATATGATGCTACTAATACTAATTGTTTAATACCATTGGCGGATGGAAGTGGAGGACAATGTTGCACCGCTCCGCCAATAGCTGGAGGACAAAGCCCTAATTGTCCTGGAGTTTCTGGTCCTTATACAGGTTCTGGTGGAACTTGCTTACAATATGTTAGAAATGTACCAACAGGACAAGATATATATTGGTATAATTCAAGTTATATAAATAATTCTGACGGAGCATGTGATAACGCTTCCTCAAATTCAGCGCAAAATCAAGTTACTTCTTCTCATGATTGCAGACCTGTAAATACGTTAAGACCATTAACTCCAGAAGAGTTAGGTATGTGTATTTCAACCCCAGACTCAAGAAATACTTATATTAAAAATGGTAAATATAGCGATGTAAGATGCACAAGTTCTAGTGCTGGTTGTACAGTATCAAACAATAATCAGTATGTAGATGCATCAGGAAATGTAGTTAATAAGTTAAAAAGTGAAGATATAAAAAATGCTGATAGTATAACTATAACAAAAACAGTCAGTGGAACACCTACTTTCTTTATGGGAAATTTTCCTTCTTTTCCAACTACAACTACAGAAAAAAAATATGGAAATTCCTATGGTAATGTAACAAACGATAAATATATTGTTCCACCTGGTTGCGGTAAGATTGTTGTAAGAATGTGGGGAGGTGGAGCTACAGGAAGATGGACGGAAGGAGATGGAACTAGTAATAGAACAGCATATGCTGGTGGTTCTGGTGGATATGCTAAACTAGAGCTAAAGGTTACACCTGGACAAACTTTAGATCTTACTATTGCAGGTAATGCTCCTCCAGCTACTGGTTGTGGCAGTGGTTGTAGTTCTATTGGATATGATGGAGATAATACAAGCATTAGTTATGGAGGATATAATTCAGCAGGATTTATCAGATATACTCTTAGCGTTCCAGGGGGGATGATGCGCGGAGATATTTCTCCTATTAGCGTAAAAAATGTTCTTACTAATTCAATTTGGTCAGATGGAAATAAATGCAGTACAAATCTTAGTAGTGATGCCACATGTAAGATTTTAGAATATAAGGATGGTAATACAATAGGTTTTATAAATCATGGTTCACGTGGACTTGGCGGAGGACTTGTCCCAATAAAAGGTTGTTGGAATAGTGCGGGAGGAATAAATAATGTATTTGGAGTTTATATAGTCAATGGTGGGCAAATGGGATATAGTTGTATGAAGGCTACAGAAAATAACTATAGTATTTCTAATTTGCAAGGCAGTGGAAATATAGATTCGTTACTAGTTCCTTACTCTACATATGTTGATGATTATTCAATTTATTGTAGATCTAATGGCTTTAATGTAAAACAAAGAGCCGAAGATCAATTTTTACCAGACCAGCCAAATGGAGGATTACAATTTAATGGCAGTGTAATTGATGAATTATTGCCAAATCAACCAACGTCAATTAATGGAAATACAGTTAATACTTCAGGAACAAATCCAGCTCCTAATCCTTCCGATGCAACGTTACAAGCAAAGACGTACATAGCCAAATATGATTGGCCTTTTGCATGGCCAGGAGCTGGAGCATGCACAGACGGAGGAATGGGCACCAATAATTATACTATGGGTAGTGGTGGAACTGGTAGGATAGAAATACAATGTACTTCAGGTACTTTGTCTGGAGGTCAAGCAAATTGTGCATCACAACAAAAAAAATTAAAGATATACGATCCTATAGCAAAGCAATATCGTTATTTTTCTTGTAATTTGCCTAGTGCAAAAAATGGTCTAGATGCAAATACAGCTGTGGTAACAGGATCTTCTGGTTCAAGTACAACTACTAGCTCTAACTCGTGTTCTATTCCTAATACTGCCTGCGTGGAAGATAATTCGCTTACTCCTGTGGCGAGTGATCCTAACTTATCCGAAGTTTTTGTTCGACCTTGTATAGATGGTAGTTGGTCTTGTTTATATTATGCAACACCTTGCTTATCTACCAATCCTAATTTCCCTATAAATTGTGTTAGTTCTAGTGATACAAAAAATAGTTGTTTAATAGGAGCGATGATTCCACCAAATCCAGTATGCACTAATGGCAAATGGATATATTAAAAATAAATATTTAAAGAGAGGATTATTTGGAAAATAATAAGATAAAAACGTTATTGGATATTGTTCCTATAATAATATTTTTTGCGGCTTATAAAATAAGCGGAATATATATAGCGACTGTTTGTTTAGCTATTATAACTGTTATTACAACTATAATTTCTTATGTTTTAGACAAAAAAGTAAATCTTGTTCCTTTGCTCACAACTATAATTATTGTTATAATGGCAAGTTTAACTGTTATTTTTAAAAATGATTATTATATAAAAATGAAGCCAACTCTTATAAACCTATTATTTGCTGCAATATTAGCAGGAGGGTTAGTTTTTAATAAGATTATTCTTAAGAGCTTGTTAAATAAATCTTTAGAAATGGCTGACAAAGCGTGGAAAATCTTAACCTATAGATGGATAGGATTACTAATATTTCTAGCGATTACAAATGAGATAGTGTGGCGTAATTTTAGCACAGATATATGGGTTAATTTTAAAGTATTTGGAATTTTAGGGATTACTTTTATATTTATGGCATTTCAATATAAGTTTTTACGAGATAACGCAAAAATTACTCAATAGCTCGCCAACCTATGTCGTTGCGATAAAAGCCATCAGACCAATCTATAGTTTCTACAGCTTGATAAGCTTTGTCTTGGGCTTGTTTTATGGTATCACCCAAAGCTGCAACTCCTAGAACTCGACCGCCATTAGCAATAATCTGTCCTTGTTCATCTTTCTTTGTTCCAGCATGAAATATTACTACGTCACTTAATTTAGATGCTTGGTTAAGGTTCTTAATAACAGAGCCTTTTTTATATTCATTAGGATAACCTTTTGCTGCCATTACAACGCAAAGAGCTGCTTTGGAAGACATTTGTATTTTATAATTTTTTAGCTTTCCTTTTGCAGTAGCAAGAAGCAATTCTAATAAATCAGATTCTAGTCGTAACATTAGGCTTTGGGTTTCTGGGTCGCCAAATCTTACATTAATTTCTATTAATTGAGGTCCGTTAGATGTAATCATTAATCCTGCAAAGATTATGCCATTATAAGGATATCCTTCTTGCTTCATTCCAACGATTAAAGGATTTATAATTTTTTCCATAATGTCTTTTTGCAAATTTTCTGTAACAATTGGCGGAGGGGAATATGTACCCATTCCTCCAGTATTTGGTCCTTTATCTCCGTCAAAAGCGGTTTTGTGATCTTGAGCATAACCAAATGGTATTACTGTAGTGCCATCTGATATGGCAAAGAAACTAACTTCCTGTCCGCTTAAGAATTCTTCAATTACAAGAGAGCTACAGGCTTCAACACCAAATTGTTTTTTTACTAAAATATCATTAATAGTTGATAAAGCTTCTGCCTTAGTATTGGCAATAACTACTCCCTTACCAGCCGCAAGCCCATCTGCCTTAAGTACAATAGGTAGGCTATGATTTTCAACGTAAGCACAGGCTAAGGAAGCGTTGTCAAATTTTTGATATTTTGCTGTCGGAATATTATATTTTGTACAGATGTCTTTTGTAAATGCTTTTGATCCTTCAAGTTGTGCAGCTAATTTGGAAGGTCCAATAGAAGTTATTCCAGCTTGTTGTAAAGAGTCATACAATCCTTCAACTAAAGGAAGCTCAGGGCCAATTACTACAAGATCTATATTTGTACTATGGCAAAAATTAATTACTTGGCTATGGCTATTTATGTTTAAGTTAACAATTTGACAAATCTGTTCTATGCCAGCATTTCCTGGGGCAACATATAATTTAGTTAGTAATTTAGATTTAAGAAGAGCCCAAGCGATTGCATGCTCGCGACCACCAGAACCAATAAGCAAGACATTCATTCTATTTTCCTTTGCTATTATGTGGTGGATAAAATATGTTTATCTTGGTAAAAATGCAAGAGAATATAGTATGAAAAAAGATCAAGAAGCATATGATGCTAATCATAATATGACTGAATATACGGTCAGCGAGCTTACTAACTCATTAAAAAAGACGGTTGAAGATGCATATGGTTATGTAAGGGTAAGAGGAGAAATTTCTGGTCTTAAAAAAGCTCCTTCTGGACATGTTTATTTGAATCTAAAGGACAATGAGTCATTATTATCTGCGGTATGTTGGAAGGGTGTTTTTGAGAGAATTAAATTTGCGGTAGAAGATGGGCTAGAAGTTATAGCAAGAGGAAGAGTAACCATATATCCTGGACAATCAAAATATCAGCTAGTTATTGATGCCATAGAGCCATTTGGACTTGGTGCATTAATGGCTTTGTTAGAGAAGCGTAAGAAAAAATTAGCATCTGAGGGATTGTTTGACATAGAAAGGAAAAAACCTTTACCTTACTTTCCTAAATGTATAGGAGTTGTAACGTCTCCAACTGGTGCTGTAATTCAAGATATTTTACATAGAATTGAAGAAAGATTTCCAACTAATGTAAAAATATGGCCAGTATTGGTACAAGGAGATATGGCAGCAGAACAAATTGCTGCTGCAATAGAAGGATTTAATTATATCATCAATAAACCAGACGTTATTATAGTTGCAAGGGGAGGTGGCTCTCTTGAGGATTTGTGGTGCTTTAATGAAGAAATTGTTGTTAGAGCTGCTGCAAATTCTAAAATACCATTAGTGTCTGCGGTAGGTCATGAAACAGATACAACTTTAATAGATTTTGCTGCAGATAAAAGAGCTCCAACTCCTACGGCAGCAGCAGAAATGGTTACGCCATTGCGGTCAGAATTAATAAGACAAATTTCTGACTTGTCAGATAGACTAAATATATCAGTATTTAGAATAGTTGAAGATAGTCTAACTAGACTAAATTCATTATTCCGCTTATTGGGAAAACCAAACAGATTGTTAGAAGAAAAAATACAAAGATTAGATAATTTGAGTTTTAGGTTAGCAAGTGCACTTCCTAGTTTTTTAAACGAAAAAGAAAAGAAATTAAAATCATTACATATAAAAGATATTAGCTCACTAATAGAATTACAGCAGCTAACGTTGCATTCTTGCATTAGAAGAATGTATTTAGCAAAAGATAATTTACTAATTTTATATACTAAAAAGTTAGAAACAATCTCAAGATTGTTAGAAAGTTATCATTATAAAAAAACTCTAAATAGAGGTTTTGCTATAGTTAAATATAACAATATGTTGATTGATAGCATTGAGAAGCTAAACAATAAAGATAGCTATATTTTAGAGCTAAAAGATGGAGAGAAAGAAATTAAAGTAATAGGTTAAGAATGGAAGGTAACATATCGTGTAATATAGAATTATCTAGAAAATTAATTAAGCCTGCCAATATATTATTGGTAGTTTCGGTTATACTGATAGATAAGAATAATAATATCTTAATTACTAAGCGACCAAAGGGAAAGAATATGGAAGGGTTATGGGAATTTCCAGGAGGAAAAGTTCAGCATAGTGAAACACCAGAGGCGGCTATAGTAAGAGAACTTAAAGAAGAGCTTGATATTGAAACATGTCCGAGTTGCTTAATGCCTATGACATTTGCTTCACATAGTTATGATAATTTTCATCTTCTTATGCCAATATTTTCTTGTAGAAAATTTTTAGGCGAAATTAGAGCTATAGAAGGACAAGATATATTGTGGATAAGGTCAAATCAGCTTAAAGATTATGATATGCCTGAGGCTAATCGCAATATAATAGGCGTAATTAGAGATATGATATAATTAATAAAATCTTGCAATATATGCTAAAATTACGTATAGCAGCGTCTTTAGAATTTTGAATTTTTATAGATAAGGGATAAAATTTATGGCAACTGAACGTACTTTGTCAATAATAAAGCCAGACGCAACAAAATCTAATGTTACTGGTGCAATTAACAATATTTTTGAAAAAAATGGTCTTCGTATTGTTGCGCAAAAAAGAGTTTTGTTAAGTAAACGTGAGGCAGAGCAATTTTATATTGAGCATGCAGCTCGTCCTTTTTACGGAGAATTAGTTGAATTTATGACATCAGGACCTGTAGTGCTTCAAGTGCTAGAAGGTGAAAATGCAGTTTTAAAAAATCGTGAATTGATGGGAGCAACTAATCCTAAAGATGCAGCAGATGGAACAATAAGAAAATTATTTGCAAAAAGCGTTGGAGAAAATTCTGTTCATGGATCAGATAGTGCTCAATCTGCAAAGCGTGAAGTTTCGTTTTTCTTTGCAGAAACTGAGATTGTAAGCTAGTTATTTTAAACTTCTTATATTAAGAAAAAGGGCTATTTTATAGCCCTTTTTTGTTTTGCTATAATTCAAGTTTTATGGCAAGTTCTTCCCATTCTCTTGCACTTAAACCAGAATTATCTTTATTTACGGATTCGCCCTTTATAATACGTTTAACTATATCAAGCCCTTGTTTAGATAAATTATAACTATTTGCTTTGTAGTCCATAAAAGCTTGATAAGTAGCAGGAACCCATTTCTCTACAATGTTTAGCATAGATTTTGCGTATGCCCTAATTTCATATTGAGCGTGATCATCAGCTCTTAAATATAAGAAATGCATTAAATTATGAAGGTCAATTTTCCAGTACCATTGCGTATAAATATTTATAGGTAAATTCATGCGTGCCAGTTCGCGAGCAATACCTTTATGGTTAGGATTTATAATATTTCCATCAGCGGTTTGATTCATTAATTCTTCATAGCCTCTTCTTCTATGCTTCACGCCACTTGCTCC
>CAZTUN010000050.1:0-3049 GCA_964616845.1 uncultured Rickettsiales bacterium
CTCGTCAGGCTCATAACCTGAAGGTCGTTGGTTCAAATCCAGCCCCCGCAACCAAATTTCTCCTAGTAAAATCAAATAGTTATTTCAAAAGTGCAATTATCCTTATAAGGAATTTTTATGTTCAAGGGGCACTGGTGGGGCACTCACTGACAAGAAATGGCAATATTTAGCAATAACTGGTTAAACTGAAAAGGTATTTATGGCATTGCAATTGTATATAGATGATAGCTTGGATGGAAGTAGGAAAAAATTATTTGTTCTTGCAGGTTACTTAGCAACTGAAGAAGTTTGGGATTCTTTTTCTAAAGATTGGCAAAGTAATTTATCAAAGTATCAGTTACCTTATTTTAAGCTTTCTGAAATATTCAGTAAACATCCACGTGAAATAGTAAAGTCATTTTATGAAATAATAGAAAAATATCGAGATAAGTTAGTATTGGTTGATTTTATTTTGGAAATTTCTTTGTGGAAAAAAGTTGTAGATAAATTTCCTAATCTTCAAGGAAATAAACACCTAAAGAATCTGCTGTGTAACCCTTATTATATATCATCAAAATCATTATTAAAATTATTTTTTGAAGGGATTCAAAAGTTTGGATTTCAAGAACCAATAGACGTTATTTTTGATGACCAAATAGGAGAGAAAGATGCTTTATTGTCTACTTGGGATCATTTTAAAACTACATTGCCTTTAATAAATCAAAGAATTGTAGGAAAAGTACCAGCTTTCGAGGATGATAAGATTAAGCTGCCATTACAAGCAGCGGATTTAATAGTTGGATATATACGTAAGGCAGCTGAGAATGGTGGAGTTTTATTTGAATTAGAAAGAATATTACCTTTTGAGTGCAAAAAAATGAAAAGATTAGCAATAAGAGTTACTGAGGAACATCTAAATTATGAATTAAATTTGCTTAGTGAGAAAGTTTATTATTATATTGAGCAATATCTTAATACGCAGCCTAAGTAATAGATATATTTTATTGCCGTTATTTGTCAGTTATTGTAGGTTTGTCTCAAGACAAAAATATAAGAAAGATTATGGCAAATATTGAAAAAAGGGTTCTAAGTGACGGAACGACCATGTACAGGGTCAAGGTTAGGCTCAAAGGTTTCCCAGTTCAAACCGCAACTTTTGAAAGATTAACTGATGCAAGAAAATGGGGGATACATACTGAATCTGCTATAGAAGAAGGTCGTCATTTTAAAACCTCAAAACTAAAGAAATATACTCTTGGTGAGTTAATAGACAAATACATTAAGGAAATCCTTCCACTAAAGAAAAATATTACGGTTAACCAACGCTGTTACCTTAAATGGTGGAAGGATAGAATTGGCTATTATGTTGTAGCTGAGGTTAGTGCTTCTTTGATAAAAGAGTATACAAATAAATTAGTCGGGGAGAAAAACCAATATGGTAGAGAAAAAGGAGCATCAACTGCTAATAGATATACAACTGCCTTAGGTCGTCTATTTACAATTGCAGTTAATGAAGGATGGAGTGGTCTAGAAAATAACCCTGTACGCAAAATTGAAAAACTTCCCGAACCGCGTGGACGGGTAAGATTTTTAAGTGAGGATGAGAGAGTAAAATTACTTGAAGTCTGTAAAAAGAGCGAGAATCCTTATTTATATATAATAACCATTCTAGCTTTAAGTAATGGAGCCAGAAAAAATGAAATACTAAATTTGCAATGGAAGGATTTAGACCTAAAACGAGGTACTATAATTTTGCATGAGACCAAAAATGATGAACGTCGCTGTCTTCCTATAAAAGGTTATGTCCACTCCTTACTAGAGCAGCATTCTAAAATACGCAACTTACAATGCAATTATGTCTTTTCTAATGAAAATAAATGCCAGCCGATAGATATCCGTACCGCTTGGGAAAATGCCTTAAAGAAATCAAAGATTGAAGATTTTAGATTCCATGACTTACGTCATAGTGCGGCTTCATATTTAGCTATGAATGGAGCAAGTCTTGTAGAGATTGCTGAAGTATTAGGCTATAAAACCTTACAGATGGTAAAGCGCTATGCTCACTTGTCAGAGGCACATACGGCTAGTCATGGATAAATTACAATGAGGAATATATTTGAGTTTTATATGGAAATTGACATTAAAACTGCTGAAATTCTTTGCTATTGACTAAGTAGCATATTTTTTGATATCCTTAGAAATAACATGGCCAGTCCCTCTTCACGCAAGTGTACGGACTGGTCTTCTTTTTTAAGGATGTATGAAAGTCACTTATAGTAAGCCGCATTTGAGTTATGTCGACCAACTAAAGCTTCTCCAAGAAAGAGGCTTAGTAATTACTGATACCAACAAAGCTTTATCATATTTAGAACGTATCGGTTATTACCGTCTTAGTGCATATTGGTATCCTTTGCGTAAATCAGTTACTCATATCGTTAATGGAAAAACTACCACCAAAATTTTAGATAACTTCCGTGATGGAGCCTTGTTTTCACATGCTGTTGACCTTTATGTATTTGATAAAAAGTTAAGGTTACTTCTACTTGATGCCTTAGAACGTATAGAAATTAATATGCGTGCGGATATTGCTCACTATCTTAGTGCTAAGGATATTCATGCGCACCTGAAACCGCAATTGCTACACGGTAAATTTACTCAACAAGTTAAAAATGGACAGACAAAATATAGCAAATGGAAAGAACGTTTGCAGAAATCTATAAATGATTCAAATGAGGAATTTATAAAGCATTTTCAAAGCAAATATAATGGTGAACCACCTATATGGATAGCAATAGAACTGTGGGATTTTGGACTTCTTTCTACATTTTTTCAAGGTATGAAGGTAATTGATAAAGAGGCAATTGCTACAAAATATAATATCCCAAAATGGCAACTTCTTGAAAGTTGGCTGCATGGTATGAATTATATTCGCAATGTCTGTGCTCACCACAGCCGAACTTGGAATAGGCCATTAACCCGTCAACCCAAGTTTCCAAACAATAATGAAATTCCACTTCTTAATCATATTTCTCTTTCCTCAAAGTCCCGTTTATATGGGATGGTAGCCATT
>CAZTUN010000050.1:3059-12002 GCA_964616845.1 uncultured Rickettsiales bacterium
ATCATTAATCCTACTTCCTCATGGGGAGAGCGCTTAAAACAACATTGCAATAGCTTCCCTATAATTGGAGGAAATATTACTATTGCAAATGCTGGATTTCCTAATGATTGGCATAATCTACCATTATGGAATTAATATAAAATCCATTGTTTTTCAAGGGACGCTGATGGGGTGCTAGAAGATAATAAATGGTAATAATAGACAACTATCTAAAATAAACATTATCTATCTAAGCCTTGATTTAACTGAATTTCTCTATTGCTACTTTAGGAGGAGGATTTATGGCATATAAAAATTTAACAGAGGCAAAAAATCAATGGATAAGTTGGTTAGATAATTCTATTTGGCCGACAATTTGGAGTATGGCGTTAAAGGATGTTAGATTCCGTACTTTAATTGAGTGCGCTAAACTAAATGATCAAAGTAGTCTTTATAATACTATTAGGGGGGTAGTAATCACTCATTTTCATCATCAGGGAGGCTTTTATTTTTCTTCTTAGAAAAGAAATTAGCTCTATTTTCAATAATTTCTCCATCTTCAACTAATCGGTAGCCAGATCCCCAGATAGTTTGAATAAAATTATAGCCGCCAGAAATAGTTTCAAATTTTTTACGTACTCTACAAACAAATACATTAATTGCTCGCAGTGGAGTACCACTATGATTACCATAAAGATGTGAAATAATTTGATTATGATTAGTAAATTTATGACGACGTAATATTAATAATTCAATAAAAGCATACTCCTTATCAGTAAGCTTAACCTGATTGCCATTAATTTTTATAATATGACGACTAAAATCAATAGTAATTTTGCCTATATTAACTATAGACTTATTATCCTTAACAGACCTTTTTAGTATAGCATGAATACGTGCTATAAGTTCTTCCTTGCTAAAAGGTTTAGTCATGTAATCATCTGCGCCAAGTCTTAAAGCCTTTATTTTCTGCTCAGGATGACTTAATGCTGATAATACTATAATTGGGGTTCTTATGCCTTGGATTCGTAAATTTTGTATAATTTCATTACCTTCAATATCAGGAAGCATCATATCTAATAAAATAATATGATACTTAGAGCTTCTGGCCATGTACATACCGTCATGACCATTATAAGCTAAATCACAATGTACACCGCAGGAAACTAATCCTAGTTGAATTGATTTGGCAGTAGAGACATCGTCCTCAATGATAAGTAAGTTTATTTTTTGATCAAAAATAACTTCAGCCATCTGAATACGAATCTCCTCTCTAAATTCTGTAGTCGCATAAACATATTATATTAACGTAATATTTTTGTATTACGTTAATATAATGTATAGTGCTATAGAACGCCAAATGCAAGAACAGCCTCGGATACTTTTTTAAAGCCAGCAATATTTGCACCTTTTACGTAATCAATATAACCGTCTTTATTTGTGCCATATTTTACGCACTGGCTATGTATGTCGTTCATAATTTTGCGCAATCTATTATCTAATTCTTCACGAGACCAACCCATACGAATACTATTTTGAGTCATTTCGAGACCAGATACAGCAACGCCACCAGCATTTGAAGCTTTACCAGGAGCATAGGCAATTTTACTATCTAGAAATATTTTTATACCTTTAGGATCTGTTGGCATGTTAGCGCCCTCAGCTACGGCAAGACAGCCATTTTTAACTAAAATTTTTGCATCTTGTTCATTTATTTCGTTTTGCGTCGCACAAGGAAGAGCAATATCGCAAGGAATTATCCAAGGGCGTTTACCTTCGATAAATTCACATTTATATTTTGTTGCGTATTCGCTGATTCTTCCACGTTTTACAAATTTTAGCTCTTTTAGATATTCAAGTTTTTCATGATCTAAACCTTTTGGATCATGAATAAAACCAGTAGAATCAGATAAAGTTACTACTTTAGCACCTAATTCAATTAATTTTTCTGCAGCGTAAATAGCAACATTTCCTGAACCAGAAATTACAGCAGTTTTACCAGCAATATCCATTTTCTTAACTTTTAGCATATCTTCGAGCATATAAACTGCACCGTATCCAGTAGCTTCAGTACGAATTAAACTACCGCCATAAGCAAGACCTTTTCCTGTTAGTACTCCAGTGAATTGATTATTTATTCTTTTATACTGACCAAACATATAGCTTATCTCACGAGCGCCAACGCCAATATCTCCTGCTGGTACATCGGTATAAGGTCCAATATGGTTAGATAATTCAGTCATAAACGATTGACAAAATCTCATCACTTCAGCATCAGATTTGCCTTTAGGATCAAAATCAGATCCTCCTTTACCACCACCAAGAGGTAGACCAGTGAGACTATTTTTGAAAGTTTGTTCAAAAGCAAGAAACTTTAAAACACTAAGATTAACACTAGGATGAAATCTTAAGCCTCCTTTGTAAGGACCAATAGCATTATTATGCTGAACACGATAACCTCGATTAATTCTAACGTTACCATTATCATCTTCCCAGCATACTCTAAAGATTACAACACGATCTGGTTCAGTTAGACGCTCAAGAATTCTTGCTTGTCGTAATTCAGGATGATCTGCAAGATAAGGAATTATCGATTCAGCAATTTCTTCTACTGCTTGGATAAATTCAGGTTCATTAGGATTACGTGCTTTAACATAATTCATGAAATCTTCTAAATTATGCGAATGAGAATGATTTTGTGATGACATATTATATACTTTATTTTCCATGAGTTAATCCGTTTAAACTATTATAATAAAAATTAATTATTCATATAATTAGGCAAAGTATTATCATGAGCTTTTCTAATATCGTCAAGCTCAATAGATTCATTATTAACAGTAATTATTTTCTTACTTACAACCCCAATCTTAGTAAGAGAAATATTATTATTAGAGGCAAGCTTAAGTAATTTATCTGCGTTATTTGGCGATGTTGTAACTAAGTATCTTGCTTGATCCTCACCAAATAACAATGCATTAATAGGCAAATTATTACTAGATTTTATATCTAAGTTAGCTCCCAATCTACCACTTAATGCCATTTCGCAAATAGCAATTAGCAATCCACCATCTGATAAATCATGACAAGCATTGATTATCTGGTCATTTATAATATCAATAATAAATTTACCATGTTTTTTTTCTAAAGCCAAATCTACTTTAGGAGAAGATCCTTCTTCTTTATTTTCAATTTCTCTTAAATATAGAGAAGCACCAAGATGACCAAGATTATTACCAATTAAGAAAATTATATCGCCTTCTTGTTTAAAAGAGATAGACATTGACTTAGTAACATCTTTCAATAGACCTACGCCACCAATATTTGGAGTAGGAAGTACTCCTCTTCCGTTAGTTTCGTTATATAAAGAAACATTACCTGATACTACAGGATAGTCTAGTTCTTTACATGCGCTACTAATCCCTTCAATACAACCAACTAATTGTCCCATAGTTTCTGGTTTTTCAGGATTGCCAAAATTTAAGCAGTTAGTTATAGCAAGCGGCGTAGCACCAGTTGCACAAATATTTCTATATGTTTCACTAACAGCTTGCTTTGCTCCTTCAAAAGGATCAGCGTAGCAATATCTAGGAGTACAATCTGCTGTTACAGCAATAGCTTTATTAGTACCATGAATTCTAACCAATGCTCCATCGCCACCAGGGCTACCTATAGAATCATTCATAACCCCACGATCATATTGTTCGTAAATCCATTTTTTGCTAGCAAGATCAGGAGAAGAGATTAATTTTAGTAAAGCGTCTTTAATAGAAATTTTTTGCTCTAATTCATTAGCAGTAATATTTTTTTGTGAAGGGGTTTTTACGTAAGGACGATCATAAATAGGAGCTTGCTCCGATAGAGGGGATACAGGAAGATCAGCAACAATCTCGTTGTTAAATTTTAAAATCATTTTGCCTGTATTAGTAATAACGCCAATTTGAGCGAAATCTACTTCCCATTTATCAAAAATTCTTTTTGCTTCCGCCTGTTTTTCTGGTCTGATAACCATTAGCATACGTTCTTGACTTTCAGAAAGCATTATCTCGTAAGGAGTCATGCCTAATTCACGCATAGGAACTTTATCTAAATTCATCTCGATACCAGTACCGCCTTTATCAGCCATTTCAAGTGATGAACAAGTCAGACCAGCAGCTCCCATATCTTGAATAGAAAGAATTGCATTAGTTGCCATTAATTCAAGACATGCTTCAAGTAGTCTTTTTTCAGTAAAAGGATCTCCTACTTGTACGGTAGGACGCTTGCTTTCAGAAGCGTCATCAAATTCTGCTGATGCCATAGTAGCACCATGTATGCCATCGCGTCCTGTTTTTGCACCAACATAAATTACAGGACTACCAACGCTAGAAGCAGCAGAATAAAAAATCTTATCACTATCTGCTAAACCAACACACATTGCATTAACTAAGATATTGCCATTATAAGCTTTATGAAAAGTTGTTTCACCAGCAACGGTTGGTACTCCCATACAATTACCATAGCTACCAATTCCTGCCACGACCCCAGCAATTAAATGTTTAGTTTTAGGGTGAGATAGTTCACCAAATCTTAGGGCATTTAGATTGCAAATAGGACGTGCTCCCATAGTGAAGACATCGCGCATAATGCCACCAACGCCAGTAGTTGCTCCTTGAAAAGGTTCAATAAAAGAAGGGTGGTTATGACTTTCCATTTTAAAAATGATTGCTTGATTATCTTCAATGTCGATTACTCCAGCATTTTCACCAGGACCGCAAATGACCCAAGGAGCCTTAGTCGGTAAGTTTTTTAAGTGAATGCGAGTTGTTTTGTAAGAGCAATGCTCACTCCACATTACTGAGAAAATTCCTAATTCTACTAAGTTAGGAGTTCTTCCTAGAATATCTAATATTTTTTTATATTCTTCCTTAGTAAGACCATGGTTTATTGCAGTATCTTCAGTTACTTGATTATGAAAATTATTGTTCATAGGAGCTTTTTTAATTTATTTTTTAAACAGACTATTAAATAGATAAGTGCCATCAACACCATAAGTTAAATTATCGCAAGCACGTTCAGGGTGTGGCATCATGCCAAGAATTCTTTTTTTATCATCAAAAATTCCTGCAATATTTAATGCCGAGCCGTTAGGATTTGTAGAATGATCAACTTTTCCTTGTTCATCACTATAATAAAAAGCAATTTGCTCGTTATCCTTTAAATTATTTAATGTCTTATCATCAGCAAAATAATTACCATCATGATGAGCAATAGGTAAAGAAATTACGTGTTTATCTTTATAATGACTAGTAAAGTTGGTATTAGTATTAGCAGGTTTAAGCGTAACATTTTTGCAAATAAATTTTAAGTATTTGTTTCGCATTAAAGTTCCAGGAAGTAAACCAGTTTCGGTTAGAATTTGAAAACCGTTGCATATACCCAAGATATAAACACCTTTTTCTCCAGCTTTTTTAACTTCCTGCATTATAGGGCTTCTTGCCGCTATCGCTCCACTACGCAAATAATCACCGTAGGAAAATCCACCAGGTATTGCAATAAAGTCTAGATTTTTTGGTAAAGAGGTATCGGCATGCCATACCATAATAGGTTTTTTTCCACTTAATAGCTCTATACTATCTGCTAAATCACGATCGCAATTAGAACCAGGGAAAACAATTACTGCTGAATTTATAGTCATAAAAATAAATAAAATAATAAATTAACAATGGTTAAAGAATTCTTAGGAAACTATTTCAAAGCGGTAATTTTCAATTACAGTATTGGCAAGTAATTTCTCGCACATATCTTTAACAAGAGCTTTTGCTTTTTCTGGATCAGTTTCATTTAGGTTCACTTCAATGAATTTTCCTTGGCGGGCATTTTCAACTGTTGAAAATCCTAAATGTTTTAAAGAACCTTGTATTGCTATTCCTTGAGGGTCAAGAACTCCAGCTTTTAGAGTAATATAAATATTTGCTTTCATAATAATATTATTTCTTAGTATTTTTTTTAGTTTTGGTAATAGATTTGCTAAATTTAGGGTCAATAACTATGCCCAATCGTTTAGCTACTTCCATATATGCTTCTGTTAGATCTCCAAGATCTTTACGAAATATATCTTTGTCCATCTTACGATTGGTTTTTATATCCCATAATCTACAAGAATCTGGACTTATTTCATCAGCAAGTATAATTTCGGTATATTCTGGATTATGAATGCGTCCAAATTCTATTTTGAAGTCAACAAGCCTTATTCCAGCACCTAAAAACATTCCTGTTAAGAAGTCATTGATACGCATAGATAAAACTTTAATTTCTTCAATCTCAATCGGTTCAGCCCAACCAAGAGCTAATATGTGATCTTCACTTACCATAGGATCGCCAAGCTCATCTTTTTTATAGCAAAATTCTATAATTGGACGAGGTAGGGGAGTGCCTTCTTTTATACCAAGACGAGTAGACAGACTTCCTGCAGCAACGTTGCGAACAATTACTTCCAGAGGAATGATTTGCGCTTGTCTTACTAATTGTTCGCGCATATTAATGCTGCGAATAAAATGAGTTGGTATGCCAATACTATTTAAATGGCTCATAATAAATTCGCTAATGCGATTATTCAATACTCCTTTGCCAAAAATTACGCCACGCTTCTGATTATTATAAGCGGTAGCATCATCTTTAAAATATTGAATAATAGTTCCTGGCTCTGGTCCTTCAAAAATGACTTTAGCCTTGCCCTCATAGAGCTGTTTTTTGTTATGCTTTGCCATTATTTTATATCTTTCGCTTCTTGATAAATAGATAAAAATTGCTTATTAGATAGTCATATATCTAAAGCAAAAATAACAATTTGCAACTATAAACCGCTAGTCTATAGTATATTTTATAAAGGAATTAGCCTTGATAACTTTTCTATAAAACCTGTGGTTTATTGGTAAAATTGGCAATATAATTAAATTTTAACAGAGAAATATAAATTATGACTATGTTTGATAATAGAGAGAAAGCTTTTGAAGATAAATTTGCCCATTCAGAGGCAATTGAGTTTAAAATAATTAACAAAGCAAGAATATCTACTGCAAAATGGGCGGCCGAGAAAATGGCTTATAACGCTCAGAAAACCGAAGATTTAATAAATTCTGTGGTAGATTTGGGGATTGAAAGTAAAAATGATGATGCAATAATTGCAAAAATATACTCTGAATTTCAAGCTTCTTCTGTGCGAATAGACAAGGAAGAAGTTCATAGACATCTTGCTTTAGCATATAATCAAATTCGCCAAGAATTTAAAAATTAAATTCTTATAAAACTATATAAATTATAAATCCAAGCCATGTAGGTAAGCTTATGCTACAAGTTAAAGATATACCTTCGCCAAATTTTAATGATCGCCCAGATAAAATTGACGTTAATATGCTAGTTATGCATTATACGGGAATGCTTAGTTGCAATCAAGCTTTGCAACGGCTTTGCGATTCTAATGCTAAGGTAAGTTCGCATTATTTAATTGATGAAGATGGAACAATTATACAATTAGTCTCAGAAGATAAGCAAGCTTGGCATGCTGGCGTAAGTTGTTGGCAAGGAAAAGCGGCACTTAATGAAAATTCTATAGGAATAGAAATAGTAAATCCTGGTCATGAATTTGGTTATAGAGAATTTCCAGCCAAACAAATGGAAGCAGTTTTAGAATTATCGTTAGATATTATTTCTAGGCATAAAAAGATTTTGCCACAAAATATAGTTGGTCATTCTGATATAGCTCCAACAAGAAAAAAAGATCCAGGAGAATTATTTGACTGGAAATACTTAGCTAAAAATGGCGTTGGTATATTTCCAGATTTAGAAGGAAAGAAAATAAAAAGTCCAACTAGGGTAGTTGTATCACCAGATGATAAGGGAGATGATGTAGCAAATTTACAAAAAAAACTTAGTCAATATGGTTACTTTTTAAAGATTGATGGTTATTTTGGTGAAAAAACAGAAAGTACAGTGTTAGCTTTTAAGAGACATTTTATTCAAGATTCTATAAATGCATTTTGGACATTAAAAGATCAGGCAATATTAGATAATTTATTGAGTTTAGTGTGGTTACCATAGGTTTGGCTTGATTTTGTTTTGTGTTACTTATAGTCAATATAGTGAATTAAAATAAAATCCCTATTTAAAAATATAAAAATTTTTCTCTTGTTCGTAAATTAGCTATATTAGTGATAAGTAAATATCTTAGGATCTATAATTAAACTTTTTATTTCACCACAATCTACGACAAATTAATTTTAAATACTATAATCATAATTACTATAATTTAATAAATTTCCATAGCACAAGACTTATTTATAGAAGGTTCTTTTATCGCAGTTAAAGGTTTGAGAGCTGTACATATTGATGTATCTTGATACAAAAGATTTATATCAAATCCGGGATTATCTTCAAATGGTGGTAGTGGAGAAGATGGTAAGGATAGGTCAGAAGCATTAAATGCATTTAACGCTACGTCAAATGGTGGTAGTGGAGAAGGTGATAAGGATAGGGAGTAATAATTTAGCGGTGATGGAGGCGGCATTAATTCAGACGATGTATTTCTACATAATGTTACTATTTCCTGTATTTCTGCAGTGTGACTAGGAAAATCTTTGATAGCTAAATCTTTTAAGCTATTAATAGTTTTTGTTATTAGATCAGATACGTATAATCTATCGCTTGCCTCAGTAGGATCTAATTTTTTTCCTTTTTCAGTTATGGTTAAGTTGCCACTAATATCTTTAGTTGCGGTAAGACTAGAACCATTATATTCATTAATTTTATTTAATAATGTTTCAAATTTTATACTATTGGATATAGAGACTTGAGGTTTGGTTATAGATTCGGTTTTAGGATAAAGAGGTTCAAGAATGTTTTTACACCATGATTGATTCATGAAATTTAATGCAACTATATAAAATTTTATATCAGGTTTGATTCTTTTTTGATTTGGTAAAGGCT
>CAZTUN010000051.1:0-280 GCA_964616845.1 uncultured Rickettsiales bacterium
AATATTATATAGCCTAATCTAAGAGTGGCTCGTAGACTTTTTCACGGCAGACTAGTCTAGCGATAAATAACTTAACATTTATCGCATAAATTAGAAACTATGCTCAAGTAGCTTAAAATACTAGCGGTCTTGGATCATGCATAAATGTTTTATATTCTTCCTTATCTGCATCAGAAATAGGTGCATTATCGCTAGGTATAATTGTAGCTTTAATAAAGATAACTGTTTCAGTAACTTCATTATCTTTAGTAACAGTTTTAAATAAATTACCCCAAACAGG
>CAZTUN010000051.1:290-11056 GCA_964616845.1 uncultured Rickettsiales bacterium
GAACTCTTGATGCCCCAGGAAGTCCTGTATCGGTGTTACTATTTTTTGTACTCATCAAGCCACCAATTACCATTATATCCCCACTTTTTATTTTTAATACCGAATCCATCTCCCTTACCTGTATTACAGGAACAGGGCTTTGTACTGGAGGACTAATATTATTTCTAGCAACTAATATCGCAACACCAGGGTCATTTACTTGACCAGTTTGCTCCGACAAGGTTGGTCTTATATTCATTGTAATTTCTTGAGTATCTAGATTTATAGAAGGTTGCAGCGCTAAAATTAACCCAATTGGCACAGAATTTACCGTACTATCTATGGTTAAAGTTGTCTTACCACCAACTGCTGTATCTTGTTGCTCTTGTGCTTTAAGGGTGAAATAAATCTGATCTGAAGCAAAAGTTAAGATTGCTTGCTGATTATTCATAGCATGTAATCTTGGACTAGATAATGTTCTAGTAACTCCAAATTGATCCATTAAACTAACTGAGCTATTTAAGGAAGCTGCTGTAGTAGCAGTTGCCTTACTTATTCTACCAATTGAAATAAAGTCGCTGCTTCTATCATATCCACTATTACCACTTACTCCTAATTTATTATTGCGATCTAATAGATTGCCCCAGTTAATTCCTGCTCTATATTTATCGCTTAATCCTACTTCAACAATTTTTGCTTCAATTAACACTTGCGAAGAAGCCGACCTGCGCACGCTCTCAAGATAATCTTTTATTGTCTTATGTTGTTTTTCTGTAGCAAGAACAGTAATAATTCCAGCTTGTTTATTAATAGTATAAGAAGTGCTTGGATTGCTTGAAGCAGATGTTGGTGTTAATGAAACATCTACTTGAGAAATCATACTTCCTGGCTTAAAGGCTAGAATTGATTGAATTGTATTTTCAACTGATCCCCATAAGTTACCATCATAACTTGAAGTAATAGCATTACTAGCTCCAGAAGATAAAGCATTATTACTTGAACTATTATTGCTTGAATTATTTTGGTTTGTTGTTCGTATATTGTTATTATTATTTGTATTATTAGAATTATTATTACTTAAAGATGCTTGTCCTAATACGTTAGTATTTATTGACATGTTATTATTACCAGAACGGATCATGTTCATGAAATCAACCGTATAATGAACGATATAAGGCGTATCTCTTTCAACTCTTAATACGCCGCCCTTATTTTTATATCGTAATCCTGCAAGATCAGCAATCTGCTTTATAACTTCTTTAAATGGTTTATTTTTTGCTCGAAAAATAATTCCTCCGCTTATACCAGGATCTATTTCCATATCAACATCTGCTAAGCGAGATAATTCTATTAATACATCTTTTACTGATATTTCTTCAGTTACTGCTATTGAAACAAGCTTATCATAATTAGTTTCTGGAACGGGAGGAGCTGACAATATATCACTTGCTTGCGGAATAGTTGGCTCTGTTTTCTTAGTATCGCTTTCTGAATGATTAGTGTCTTTAGAAGATTCTGTAACTTTTTGTTTAGGATCTAAAATGCGTTTATAATCTTCATGGGTTAAATCGCCCGCTGGATCAATTTTATCTTGTAAACCCTTTTTAGAATCATAATGCGCAAAAGGATAACAGGCGGTTAATCTTGTTACGACTACTCCAAGAATAAGAATAGTAAAATAAAGTTTGAAATATCTTTTCAATTTTAGAAAATTCATAAGCCTATACCTAAGCCTCCACTATCTACATGATGATAATAATATCTTATATTAAAACAACTTAATATTAAAAAATTATTAACAAATTCCAACTTTTGGTTGATTTATGTATTTTTATACACATCCCCTTTAAAGAAAAACTATCAATTACTTATTAAATATCAATTGGTTGTACAATAAAGCAACATAATTTTTATTTCCGTTAATTCTAACAGCTAATATTGCATATTAATATTATTTAGCTATTATAGCATAATAAATTTATATATCGAAATTAAAAATTGAAAACTTATTATGACTAAAGCTATTCTTATCACTGGTGGAGCAAAGCGTATAGGCAAAGAGTTGGCAATATTTTTTGCTAATCAAGGCTATAATATATTACTGCATTATAATACCTCAAAAGATGATGCTTTAGTTGTGCAAAAGCAAATTAATGAGATTTACCCTAGTAGATGTGCGATTATTAGTGGAAACTTAACTAATAAAAAAACTTGTGAAGATATGATTGCACAGGGCATAAAAATTTTTCCTAATCTGTCTATTCTCTTTAATAACGCCTCTATATTTCAAGATTCTGCTTTTTTTGATACTGATGAAAAAATGTTAGATGATTATATTGATATTCATTTGAAAGCTCCTTTTTGGCTTAGTCAGAGTTTTGCAAGAATAATCGGCGAAGGTTGTATTATTAATATTATTGACAATGCTATTTTAAAAAATCCTAATCGATTTTTTACCTATAACCTTAGTAAAAGAATGTTAGCTGATTTTACTACTATGAGCGCAAGAATATTAGCTCCTAAAATTAGGGTTAATGCTATAGCTCCAGGAAGTGTTTTACCTTCTCCAGAAATGGATCAAGAAATATTAAATAAAAAATCCAATATTTTACCTCTAAAGAAAACTCCTTCTCCTAACGACATTAGCAATGCTGCAAAGTTACTGGTTGATAGCAATTACTTAACTGGTCATATATTATTTATTGATGGCGGAGAGCATTTATTATGAAACAAAATAATTTAATGGATATAAAAATTACTAACCTTGCCTGCGATATAGTTATTGGAATACGAGATTACGAACGTTTAAATAAGCAAAAAATTATATTTGATATTGATATAAAATATGATGCTAGTAAAGCAATAGAATCTGATAAGGCAATTGATGTAGTTGACTACTGGAAAATTTCTACTCAAATAATCGCCCTAGCCAATAAAACAAGCTATAACCTAATAGAAACTTTAATTGCCAAAGTAAAAGAACTTATTTTACAAGACAACAGAGTTATTTATTGCAAAGTAACTATCCATAAACCAAAAGCACTTGAAGAATTTGGCGCATTAGTAAGTGTATCTAGTAGCTGTTAGGTTGTCGCTTGTGAAAAAGTCTCTTTTTGTTATCCATTAAATACAGCATGATGAGCAATTGACTCGCCGTCTAAGTCGCTTGAAAGTAATTCTTTTTTAGAAAATTTTTTTAAACTTTCTAATTCTCCTTTTCTTGCATAGTCGAAGACAGTATTAATAATCATATCCGTTTGCCTTTAAGCCTCTAGAAATAATGCCTATTTTTAAGGCTAGATAATTTCTATAGGTCTTTAGACGTATTTACTATTTTATGTTAATAAATGGCACACTATTGCCCAGCATATATTCAGGCAACTCTCCATCCCATTTATGCACAGCTTCATATTGAATTAAATTATTATTTCTAGCCAAGGCATCAGATTTAATTTGCATGGCTTGAGCTTCTGCTTTAGCAGAAATTAATTTTTGATTAGCCTCTTCTTGAACTTCAATAGTTCTGTTTTTAGCTTGGTTAGCTTTCTGAACCGCAATAACTTTTGCCTCAACCGCTGCTTCAAATTCTTTTGAGAAATCAACGTTATCTATCGAAAAGTAACTAAGTACGATACCGTTACTTGCAAACTGAGTTTTTATTGAATTATAAATTGATTGCGATGCAACCGCTCTATTTTCTACTAAATCTAAAGCGTCCCACTTACCCAATACATTTTTAATTGTAGACTCTACAATAGGAGGAATTAAAATATCTTCCCACGCTAATCCAACTGTTTTTATTATTTTAACTGGGGCTTCAGGATCTAAATTATAATTAATGCTATATTCTAAAGTTGCAGTTTGAACATCTTTTGTATAAGCAGTAGTTTTCAAAGATTTTTTTACTGTTTTAATATTAAAAATATTCATCGTAGTAATAAATGGGTTATAAAAATATAATCCCTCTGACAGATTACCACTTATAACTTTTCCCCAACGAGTTTCTACGCCACGCTCACCAGTATCAACTTTACTACAACTTGCTAATCCTATTGCTGAAATAGTTAAAAAACCTATCGCAAATAATTTTATAGCTTGAATTTTATATACCGATGCCTGCACTATTTAATTCTCCAAATCATTTAATATAATTTTATTATATATTGGATATTTATGTAATACATAACATATTTTTATTATAAAACAACGATAAATCAAAAAAATTATCATTCTTACCTTATTTGCTATATTTCTTTTCTTATTAGGTATTTGCATCTTCTCTTGTCAACTCAAGCCATTGATCTTCATCAATTATATTTACCCCCAGCTCTCTGGCTACTTTTAATTTAGAGCCAGCCTCCTGTCCTGCTACTACATAATCTGTTTTTTTTGATACAGAACCAGATACTTTTGCACCTAATTTTTCTGCAAGTGCCTTCGCTTCATTACGAGTCGTTTTAGTTAAAGTGCCAGTAAAAACTATAGTTTTGCCTGATATAGCGGTCTTCTGAGCGGAAAGTTTAACTGGTTCAACAGTTATAATCTCAAGTAATTTTTTTACTGCATTAATATTATTTTCTTGCGAGAAAAATAATTTTATTTCTCCCAGAGCCTTATCTCCCATACCATCTAGTGCCAATAAATTATCATATTCTTCTTGATTAGATAAATTTAACATCGCAGAAAACCATTTGTTACAATCTCCATAAAACAAAGCTAGCATTCTTGCGGTAGTCTTGCCTATATGCCTAATTCCTAAGGCGTATATAAACCGATCTAAAGTAATAACTCTTCTTGAATTAATTGAGTTAAAAAGATTAACAACAGACTTTTTACCCCAACCTTCTTTATTACTTAATGAAATGAGCGGATTGTTTTTATCTCTTTCTTCTAAAGAAAATATATCTACAGGATTACTAATCATTTTATCATTATAAAATTCTTCTATCTGTTTATCTCCAAGTCCTGATATATCAAACGCATCTTTAGAGACAAAATGCTTTAAACTTTCAACTAATTGAGCAGAACAAGCAAAACCATTAACGCATCTAGTAACCGCCTCTCCCTCTTCCCTTTCTGCCTTACCTCCGCACACTGGACATAATTGAGGAAAAACAAACTTATTTAAAATTTCTTTTCTTGCACTGTAATCAACCGCAACAATTTGTGGAATTACATCACCTGCTCTTTGTATTATAACTAAGTCACCAACCCTAATATCTTTACGTTCAATTTCGTCTTGATTATGTAATGTTGCTCTTGAAACTAGTACTCCACCAACATTTATCGGAACAAGATCTGCTACTGGAGTTAATGCTCCAGTACGTCCAACCTGAATTATAATATCTTTTAGTATAGTTTTTGCTTGCTGAGCAGGAAATTTATGAGCGATAGCCCATCTCGGACATCTTGTTATAAAGCCTAATCTATTTTGCAATTCTAAATCGTCAATTTTATAAACAATACCATCTATATCATATTCTAAATTAGATCTTTTATTATATATATCATTATAATATTGCATAATCTCATCAATATTATTTGATATTCTGGTTAAAGGATTTGTAGAGAATCCCCATTCTTGAAATTTTTTAATAATCTGACTTTGCTTTTCTCCTATAGGCGAACTAACTAGACCAAATCCATAAGCAAAATAACGTAATTTTCTACTAGCCGTAATCTTAGAATCTAATTGGCGCAACGAACCTGCAGCAGCATTTCTAGGATTGGCAAATATTTTATCTTGTTTTTTTGCCTGCTCTTCATTAACAAAAGCAAAATCACTATGACGCATATATACCTCACCCCTAACTTCTAATATATGTGGCACATCTTTAGCGTCAATTTTATGTGGCATGTCTATAACTGTTTTTATATTTTCTGTTATATCTTCGCCATAAGCTCCATCTCCTCTTGTTGCAGCTTTTACTAATACTCCTTTTTCATACCTTGCTGTAAAAGATAAGCCATCTATCTTAGGCTCACAAAAAAATACTCTGTCTTTGGTTAATTCATCTCCTAAAAATCTATTAATCCTTTCAATAAAATCAATAATATCATTCTCAGTAAATGCATTATTTAATGATAACATCGGTACAGAATGCTCAATTTTCTTAAATCTACTACCAATTTTTGTACCAACCCTGTTATTGGGACTATCTTGTCTAATTAAATCAGGAAATTTAGCTTCTATGGCAGAATTTCTTTGTCTTAGTTCGTCATATTCTGCATCACTAATTTCTGGAGAATCTTGTAAGTAATAATTTTTATCATGCCTTTGAATTTCTTGAGATAATTTGACCAATTCTGCCTGTGCTTGAATTTTTGTTAATTTATCTACAGGGATATTTATCATACTTAAACTACCTAACTATTTTTCTATTTAACTAATAACATCTCCGCAGCAGCACGCGCTTGTGAAGTAATTATTTCTCCCGCAAGCATTCTTGCTATTTCTTCGGTACGCTCTAAATTTTCTAATATTTTAACTATAGTTTCTGTAGCGTTATTAGATTGTACCTTAGAGATATGTAAATGAAGATCACCCTTCGATGCTACCTGAGGCTGATGAGTTATAGCTATAACCTGTACATTATCTCCAAGTAATTTTAATCTTTTTCCCACTGCATCAGCAGTAGCCCCTCCAATTGCCGTATCTATTTCATCGAATATAATAGTAGGCGTTAATCTGATTTTAGCTAACACTACTTTTACTGCTAATAAAAATCTTGATAATTCTCCTCCAGATGCAATCTTTGCTAAGGGAGATAAAGGCATTCCAATATTTGTGCTTGCCATAAAATTAATTTTATCCCTACCAAATTTTCCCCAATTAGACTCGTCTAACTGTTCAAAATTAACTTTAAATACAGTCCCCGCCATCTTAAGATCGCTCAATTCTTTAGTTATTTTATCTTCAAGATCTTTGGCTACAGAAATTCTCTTATTTGTTAATATTGTAGATAATTCTAAGTAATTACCTCGCTTTGCTTCTAATGTCTTATTAGCCTCTACTAATAAATTATCATAATTTTCTATAGTCTCTAACTTAGAATATTGTAAGTTAAGATAATCTTTCAGCTCATCTATACCTAAATTATATTTTCTTGATACTGCACGCAAATCAAATAATATATTTTCTATCTTTTCTAAAGATTCGTCTTGCCTAGAATATTTTAAAGCAAGTTTAGATAAATAAGATTCTGCCTCATTAATTTCTATTATAGCACGATTTATGGCATCATTAATTGATACTATACTAGATTCAACATTTTCAATTTTAGTTAGATCTAATTGTATTTTTGACAAGATCGATATAATACTTCCCTGATCAAGACTAACTAAAGAATCTCTGATAATTTTTGATATTTTCTCCCTATTCATTAAAAAAGTTCTTTTTTCAACAAGTTCTTGCTCTGAAAAACTAAAATCTAATTTTTCTAGCTCCCTACAAGAATATTCTATATAACTCTTTTCTTGTAAAATCTTGTCATTATTTTTGACCAATTCTTCAAGATATTGTTTTGCTTTATTATATTCTTCATAAGACTTAGCGACTTGTTCTATTTCATCAGAAATATTACCATATTGATCTAATATTATTCTATTATTCTTATTATCTAAAATGCCAAATTGCTCATGTTGTCCATGAATTTCAATTAAATAATTTCCAATCTCATTTAACAAACCAACAGTAACAACTCTATCATTTATAAAAGCTTTACTCTTATTGTTAGAATCTATAGTCCTGCGCAATATAAGTTCATCACCTTCAAAAATATCATTATCTCTAATAATCTGCTTAATATTATCATAGGAGCTTATGTCAAATATAGCCGTAACACTTCCTTTTTCTTCTCCAGCTCGAAGTAATGTAGTGTTACTTCTTTTACCTAATACAAAACCAAGAGCATCTAATAATATAGATTTCCCAGCTCCAGTTTCTCCAGTTAGAACACATAAACCTTTACTTAAATCTATATCTAAAGACCTGATTAGGATTATATTTCTAATCGATATACTAACTAACATTATGATAATTAAAACAATACTGATTAATAAATTATTTTGGTGGCGTAGTCATATTTTTGCTACTCTTAGACTGATCATTCTTATTTGCAGATTTAGAATGAAAATTCCACCAATAAGACTTATCCACAGGCTTATCCAGAACAACTCCTGAAAATTTATTATTTACTAAATCGTAGCTATATTTATACCACTTACTGCCAGGGTAGTTATATCCCAAAACAGCAGCATATTTTTGCGCCTCTTCTTTTATTCCAAGTATAGTATAAGCTTCAACTAGTCTATATAAAGCTTCTTCAACATGAGTCGTAGTTTGATAATCTTGTACGACGATTAAATACCTATTTATTGCTGCTATGTAGTCTTTGTGTTGGGCATAAAATCTACCAACCTCAACTTGCTTTCCTGCTAAATGATCATTGACTAAATCTATTTTAATTTTAGCATCACGACCATAATCAGTATCAGGATATCTTGCCAAAACTTCTTTTAAAGCATCTCTAGCTTTTTCTGTGTTGCTTTGATCTCTTTCTACAGTAGCTATCTGATCGTAATAACACATAGCTTTAAGATAATAAGCATAAGCAACGTCCTTATTACCAGGATGCATTTTAATAAATCTATCTAATGCAGAAATAGCATCATCATATGCCTCATCTTGATAGTAAGAATATGCTGCCATTAACTGAGCTCTAGTTGCCCATTTTGAATATGGATAATTACGATCAATTTCTTCAAAACTATCAATAGCTTTGCGATATTTTTCTGCTTGTATTTGCTCAACACCCTGCGAATAAAGAACTTCTATAGGTAAGTTCTCATCATCTTTTTTACCAGAACAAGAAGCTATAAAAACTATAGCCAATATAACTGATAAGAAATTTAATTTATTAAATTTGGACATAGCAATCCCTTCAATTCTCCGATAAGCCATTTCTAACATAAATATTGTTTTATTTTAATCAAGTCCTACCAGCGAATTAGCAAAAATTTTAGGATCAAACTCTCTTAAATCTTCTATTCCTTCACCAACCCCTATGGCATGAATTGGCAATTTAAATTCTTGAGCCAGCTTAACCGCAATTCCACCTTTTGCTGTGCCATCTAATTTAGTTATTATTATTCCATTAATTGAAATAATTTCATTAAAAACCTTTACTTGAGAAACAGCATTCTGCCCAGTAGTTGCATCAAGAACTATTAAAGTGTTATGTGGCGCAGTATCGTCTATCTTTTTTATAATTCTGATAATTTTTGCTAATTGCTCCATCAAGTTTTTTTTATTTTGCAACCTACCTGCCGTATCAATAATCAAAATATCTGCTTGAGCCTCTTTTGCTTTGCTTATTGCTTCATATGCCACTGATGCTGGATCTGCATCTTGTTTTCCTATTATAATTTAAACATTAGATCGTTTTGCCCTTACTGCAATCTTTTTTACCGCAGCAGCTCTGAATGTATCGCAAGCTGCTATAAAGACTTTTTTTCCTTGATTAGCATATCCAGATGCTATTTTACCAATAGTTGTAGTCTTACCCGTACCGTTAACTCCACAAAATAATAATATTTGCGGCTTATGTTCTGGATTTATTTCTATTTTCTTTGCAAAGGGAGTTAAAATTTCTTCGATCTTATTTGATATAATTTTCTTAACTTCATCAACAGTTATATCTTTCTCATATTTTTCTTTTTTTATTAATGAGCATAACATATTTGCTGTATCTATACCAAAATCAGCAGTTATTAATAAATCTTCTAAATCAGATAATGTTTGATCATCTAATCTCTTTCTAATAAAAATATCTCTAAATCCATCATTTAATTTAGCTGAAGTACGACCAAGACCTTTTTTTATTTTATTTAAAAAAGAAGAATTATTATTGGAGGCAAAATTAACATCATTATTGAGGGTATCATCTTGTTTTACTAAATTTTCCTGTTTATCCTTTTTGCCCTTAAAATTAAAAAATCCCATAATTTAAAATTCTCCCAGTAGGTTATTATCTAAGCCTACCCCTATAATATTTACTTTTATTACCTCTCCTATATTTGCTTCCTTTTGTAGTTTTACTCCCAAGAAATTATCTGCTCTTGCATATAAAGGTTGCTCTACTATTACATTTAGGCTTTTATTAATTTGCTTATTAAGAAATTTCTTTAAGTTAATTTCTCCTATTTCTCTTAATTTTGCCGCACGCTCTTTTCTTATTGCTTCTGCAACTTGTGGCATTCTTGCCGCTGGAACTATTTCGTGAGCAGAGAATGGAAAAACATGCAAATATTGAAGATCTGCCTGTTCAATTAATTTCATGCTGTTTTGAAACATTTCGTCCGTCTCTGTAGGAAATCCTGCTATAATATCTGCACCAAACGCAACATTATCTCTAACTGACCTTACTTTATCGCAAAAATCTATTACATCTTGTCTACTATGCCTACGCTTCATTCTTTTTAAGATTAAATCATCTCCAGCTTGTAAAGATATATGAATATGAGGCATTAATCTTGGTTCATTAGCAATTAAGGTAAATAATTCTTCGTCTATTTCTGCAACATCTATTGAGGATAATCGAATTCTTTTAAGCTCTGGTACTAAATTAAGAACTCTTCTTATCATTTGCCCTAGGCTTGGACTACCCGGAAGATCCTTACCATAATCTGATATATCAACTCCTGTTAATACAATCTCTCCATAACCTTCGCTAACTAATTTTTTAACATAGGTTACTATTTGTCCTACTGGCACTGAACGACTATTG
>CAZTUN010000051.1:11066-11654 GCA_964616845.1 uncultured Rickettsiales bacterium
AATTTCATGGTACCCGGCATCTACAAGTGTGCGTAGTTGTTCAACAATTTCACCAATTGCTACGCTGCGTGAATTGCCTCTACCATAAGGAATTATGCAAAAAGTACAGCGATGATTACAACCATTTTGCACTTGAACAAATGCTCTAGCATTTCCTTCAAAACTACTCAACATATGTAGAGCAGTTTCTTTTACTTCCATAATGTCATTTACAACTATCTTATCTTCGTGCAGGTAGTTATTTATATCTAGCTTTTCTTCGTTCCCTAATACCTTATCAACTTCAGGCATAGAACTATAAAGCTCTGGATTAATTTGCGCCGCACAACCTGTTACAATAATTTTACCATCTGGATTTTCTCTTCTTGCCTTACGTATTGCTTGACGAGCTTGCCGCTGTGCTTCTTTTGTTACTGCGCAAGTATTAATTACTATAAGATCCTTATCTTCAGCTTTATTTAATTGTCCTTTGATAACCTGACTTTCAAAAGAATTTAAGCGGCAACCAAAATTTATTACTTGATTACTACTCACGCAAAACTCTCCAAATTAAAACTCCCCTTAAATACATAAGACGCAGATCCTGTC
>CAZTUN010000052.1:0-11524 GCA_964616845.1 uncultured Rickettsiales bacterium
GGAGAGTTTGTATGGCAGCTGGACATAATCAAGATCAAGGTCGAGGTCAAGGTAATCAAAATGCTCAACAATTCCAACTATTGCAAGATCAAATACAAAGAGCACAAGAAGAATTATTACAAGAAGAACGCCAATTACAAGTAGAACGCCAAGCACAAGCACGAGCACAAGCACAACGATATGCAGAACGAGCAGACCAAGCAGAACGCCAAGCACAACAAGCAGAACGCCAAGCACAACGAGCAGAACAAGCATTGCAAGCATTTCAAGAACGAGCAGAACAAGCATTGCAAGCATTTCAAGAACGAGCAGAACGAGCAGAACGCCAAGCAGAAGCACAAGCAGCACGAGCAGAAGAAGCAGTACACCAAGTACAAGCAGAACGCCAAGCGCGAGAACAAGCAGAACGCCAAGCACGAGAACAAGCAGAAGATCTATCTGGTCAAATAGAAAAATTAAGACGCATTGTTTCCCAAAATGAAACAAGCAAGCAAGTTGGCGATTTGCTGCATAATGCTTTAGCGACAAATGATGGCTTAGAGCAGGTAAGCACTGACAATATAGAGAAATTACATAAGCATGAAAATATTCTTAGAAAAGAGCTTGCTCAATATAAGGGAGAAAAAGGTGAGAAGTATAAAACCGCAGGAAAAATAATGCTTACTTCAGGGTCTGCTATATTTCTTGGTGCGATGTTGTTGGCTTTCGTAGCTACTCCAGGTGGAGTGATTGCAGGAGCTTTATTTGCCTCTCTTGGAGGAGCTGCTTTCTTAGCTGGCGTATATAAGGGGTTTAAGGGATATGAAAAAAATGAAGATTATATACAAGAGACAAAGAATCTTATTAAAGATGCTAATCGGTTAAAACTTGGAGCCACAAATGATTTGTTTTCTGCCCTAGAGGCTAATTCATTATCATATGGAGGAGAAGTTATAGAATCACATAGAGTTGCAGCACTAAGCAAGCAAATTGAACAAGCTCAAGGAAGTATCAGTGATCTACCTGTATCTCCGAGTACTGCCAGAGAGATTGTGCAAGTTACAGGTAATAGTAGATAATAATTTTAGACTAAAAAACCTATAAGACTTATTTATAATTAGCTGGAAATAGCTTTAAATTGTAAATAAGTCTTATCTTTTTTAAAGTGTCTTGATATAGATGTTGTTTATTGCTTTTTTATAAAAAATAATCTAAACTGCCTTGCTATGCGACATAAAACACATATTGTTGATATTGGTGGGGTTAAAATTGGGGGAAATAATCCTATTATTGTTCAGTCAATGACTGACACCTCTACTGCAGATATTATAAAAACTAGTGAGCAAATCTTAGCATTAGTTAATGCTGGTTCTGAAATTGTTCGTCTTACTATCAATAATAAAGAAGCAGCAAGTAGTGTAGTTAAAATTAAAGAAAATCTAGTAAAACAAGGTATAAATACACCTTTAGTTGGCTGTTTCCATTATAATGGTCATAGTTTATTACAAGAAAATCCAGATTGTGCTAAAGCCTTAGCTAAATATCGTATAAATCCGGGTAATGTTGGTTTTGGACAAAAACAAGATTTAAATTATACCAAAATGATAGAACTGGCTTTAAAATATGATAAGCCAGTTAGAATAGGCGTTAATTGGGGTAGCTTAGATAAAGCTCTGTCAGCAAGATTAATGGATGAAAATGCTACCAGTAAAAATCCTAAACCAATAGATGAAGTTTTACAAAATGCATTAGTTGAGTCAGTGATTTCGAGTGCTAAACGTGCTGAGGAAATAGGTCTTGCTGCAAATAAAATAGTAGTTTCTTGTAAAGTAAGTAGGGTGGCAGATTTAGTTAAAGTTTATAATAAATTAGCACAAAAATCTAATTATGCTATGCATCTTGGACTTACCGAGGCTGGTATGGGAAGAAGTGCAGTAATTGCCTCTAGTGCCGCTTTAGCAATTTTGCTAAATCAAGGAATAGGCGATACGATCAGAATATCATTAACTCCAGAACCAGATGCGCCAAGAACTGAAGAAGTAATCGTGGCAAAAGAAATATTACAATCTTTAGGACTTAGATCATTTGTACCAACTGTAACTTCTTGCCCTGGCTGTGGTAGAACAACAAGTAGCTATTTTCGTAAGTTAACAAAAGAAATACAAGAACATATTAAAGAATCTATGCCGATCTGGAAAAATAAATATCATGGAGTAGAGAAGTTAAAAATTGCTGTTATGGGCTGTATAGTAAATGGTCCTGGCGAAAGTAAACATGCTGATATAGGCATAAGTTTACCTGGCTCAGGAGAAGATCCTGTTGCGCCAGTTTTTATAGATGGACAAAAAGCACATACATTAAGAGGCGATAATATAGCTTCTGAATTTAAACAAATATTAGAAAATTATATTAATAATAAATATTTATCTCAGCCTGTAAGGCAGTCATTCATAGAAAGTTAGGATTTCTTATTTGGTCTGCCGTGAAAAAGTCTACGAGCCACTCTTAGATTAGGCTATATAATATTTTCATGGATAACAAAAAGAGACTTTTTCACAAGCGACTATTTGATGCTTGCAGCAAAACTATAATTATAAAACGCCAGCACGCAAAAGGTCATGAATGTGGATAATGCCAGAAGGCTTTCCATCACGTACAATAAATAAGTTGGTTATAGCTTTTTTTTGCATTAAGGCTAATACTTCTGAGGCTAATTGTTCTTCTGAAATTGTAACAGGATTTTTTGTCATAATTTCAAAGGCTCTTTTTTGAATAAAATTTGCATCAATATGTCTTCTAATATCGCCATCGGTAATAATTCCTACCATGTTGCCATTATCGTCTGTTACAGCAGTACAGCCAAAAGATTTAAGCGTTATTTCTTTTACTACTTCTGGCATAATAAGGTCTTTATGTATTATAGGTAATTGAGTTTTAGTATGCATAAGATTCTTTACTTTCACAAAAGACGCACCAAGTTTACCACCGGGATGGTAAATGCTAAAATCGTCTTGATTAAAGTTGCGTCTTTTAATTAAAGCAACCGCCAATGCATCACCAAGTACCAACATCATAGTAGTTGAGGTTGTAGGTGCATTAATAATGCAAGCTTCTTTAGCACCAGGTAATATTAATGCTACATCTGCAGATTCAGCAAGAATAGAGTTTTTATTACGAACTATGCCGATTAAAGGTATAGAAAATCGTTTGGTATAGTTTATAATGTTTTTTAATTCTGGAGTTTCTCCAGAATTAGAAAGTAAAATTACTACACTTTCTTTTGTTATCATGCCAAGATCACCATGGCTTGCTTCGGTAGGATGTATAAAAATAGAAGGCGTTCCTGTTGAGGTAAGTGTAGCGGCAATTTTATTGGCGATATGTCCACTCTTGCCAATTCCACCAATAACAACATGACCTTGAGCGTTAAAGATTAGGTCAACAGCCCTACAAAAGCTATTATCTAGCCATTCTTCCATTTGTTTTAAACCGTCTATTTCTATCTCAATAGCATGCCTTGCATTTTCAATATCGTTCATGTTATCCCTTTATAATTATCGTTTAACTCTTTTTGCGGATTGAATGCATCTTTTAGTTCGTAAAGATCTTATAATATCATCAAGCTGACTATCACCTTTTACCACAATATCAACTATCATTTCAAAAAATTCTGTTGAACGATCAACAATTTTTAAATTATTGATATTACTTCTATGCTTAGCAATTACATTAGTTAGAGTAGCTAACGATCCTGCTTCGTTAGATAAAATAACATCAATACGACAAATAAAATTATTATTTGGCATATTATTATTGCCCCAAGAAATTTCTACTAAACGTTCTGGAGTGCTAGAAAAATTTGCTAATGTTTCACAGTCACTAGTATGAACCGTAAGACCTTTGCCTGTAGTTACAACGCCAATTATCATATCACCTGGTATTGGGTTACAACATTCAGCAAAATAGACTGCAACTCCGGGAGTCATTCCTTTTATCGTAATTGCATCTTTGTTATTGCGGTCTAAGTTTATTCCTAATAAAGCAAAAGGACTTTTACGTTTGCGCTTTAGTTTTTTATCGGGGAAGAATGCTCTCATGATTTCTTCTATGCTAATAGTTCCTTCTCCACATGCAGAATAAATATCTTCAACTTTCTTTTTGTTAAGAATTTTTATTGCATTTTTAACTTGGTTCTTTTTTAAATTAAATCCTTCAAGTTTTATTCTTTTTTCAATAAGAGAGCGACCAAGTTTTATATATTCTTGACGTTTTTGCGAGCGAATAAACTTACGAATTTCACTTTTTGCTTTTGCGGTTATAACAAATTCTTCCCAAGAGGCAGAAGGGGTCTGATTTTCTGATGTAATAATTTGTACTTGGTCACCATTGGTAAGCTGGGTTCTAAGTGGCATTATTCTACCATTTATCTTAACACCGCTACAATGATGACCTATATCAGAATGAACTTCATAAGCAAAATCTACGGCTGTAGAGCCTTTAGGCAATGGAATAAGCTTTCCTTTTGGAGTAAAGCAAAAAACTTGATCGTAATACATTTCAATTTTTGTATTTTCAAGAAATTCTTCAGAATCTGTTTGCTCCAACATATAGAGTAGTTCTCTAATCCATTTATATTGCTTGCCATCAGTTCCTGATTGTTGTTTTTGCTTATAGCTCCAATGAGCGGCAACTCCAAGTTCAGCAATTTCATGCATTTCATTGGTACGAATTTGTATTTCGATAAAACGTTGTTTTGGTCCTATCACAACTGTATGGATAGATTGATAACCATTTTCTTTTGGAGTACTAATATAGTCCTTAAAGCTATTGGGAATCATTTGATAATGCGTATGGATTATTCCCAATATTTTATAACAATTATCAACATTATCAGTTATAATACGAAAAGCCATTATATCTGATAATTGCTCAAAGCTGATATTTTTACTTTCCATCTTGTTCCAAATTGAACAAGGAGTTTTTTCGCGACCAGTTAAATTATACTTCCCCTCAAGACCTGCATCAGCTAAAATTTTATTTAAAGTATCTAATATTTCATCAATAACTTCTTGTCCGTATTTGCGTAAGTATTGCAGACGGCTAATGATAGATTCTCTTGCTTCGGGATATAATTCAGCAAATGCCAACTCTTGTAATTCGTTTTTAAGTTGATGCATACCAATTCTTTCAGCTAAAGGAGAATAAATTTCCATTGTTTCATGAGCAATACGAGCTCTTTTTTCTGGAGATTTAATATAATGTAGAGTACGCATGTTATGAAGACGATCGGCTAATTTTACAATTAAAACCCTAATATCCTCACTCATAGCAACAAGTAACTTACGGAAATTTTCTGCTTGGCGAATATTTTCAGTTTGATATTCAATTTTTGCAAGTTTAGTCACGCCAGTAACTAATTTAGCAATTTGGCTGCCAAATATTTTACCAAGTTCGCTTGCAGAAATATTTGTATCTTCAACAATATCGTGAAGGAGTGCAGTTATAATAGTATCTATATCCATTTTCATATTGGCAAGAATATAAGCAACCTCAAGAGGGTGCATATAATAGGGAGCACCAGAGCTTCTCTTTTGAATACCATGAGCTTCTTTAGAAAAATCACAAGCTTTTTGTAGTCGCTCTATATCTAAATTAGGGTCATATGATTGAACTTGTTCAATTAATTGTTTATCGCTTAACATTATATCTAAGGTTCTTATTTAAAAATAAATTATAACTTACTGTTTTCTATATTAGTATGATAAAATTTTATAATCTAACTATATATTCTTATATTGGATTATTTTTCTATGATGCTAATATATACTTACTTAATCTATATAAATTATAATATTAGTCAATGGAGGTTGTATTAGCCAGTGGAGGTGCGTGAGATAAAAAATATAGAAGATATGGCAAAGTTATATGATATTTTGCGTCATATGTATTCAAATTTGAGCTACGAAGATTATCTAATAATGTTAAATGAGATGGTCAATAAAGGTTACGCTATGATGGGGGTTTTTATAAGTGATGGATCTTGTATAGCTTGTCTTGGCTATTGGATAGGATATCGCTTGTATAGCGGTAAATTTATACAGATAGACAATTTGCTGGTAACAGAACAATATCGCAATAAAAAGGCAGGAAATATATTAGTTTCCAGAATAAAAGAAATTGCTAAAGAAAATAATTGCAATAGGATAATATTGGATAGTTATGTTGAAAATTTTTCTGCACATAAATTCTTTTATAGAGAAGGCTTTGTTATAAGGGGATATCATTTTAATTATATAGTGTAATATTTCTATTGGATTGAGGTTTTGATGAGATTTTGGCAAGTTTTTTCTAAAAAAAATATAGATGTTCCTTATATAGCCAGAGCAAGCTTGATTATTGATATTGCAAATATTGTAAAATCAACATTAAAATCTGAAACACAAGTTTGCAATAATATTATTAAATTATCTAACTATATTATAAACATAGATAATAAACTAACATTAGAAATAGAAAAAAATAATCAAGAATTGCTAAAACAATTTGATCAATTATCAAAGCTTATTCAAAACTCAGCTATATTACGCAATAATGAGAAAATTATGTCAATGCAAATTAAATTGGCTGAATTGGATGATAAAATTTAGATATATCAACCAAGTGACTCTTAAACGATAATTTTAAATCTATAAAAATATTATAGAAATTAACCTTAATTACTATAAATAATTAGCAAAATTAGACACTAGCTAGGCTTCTGCCTTGAAACTAAGATCGACAAGTTGTATTGGTATTTTAAAATTTATTAAATTTAGAATACTTTATTTATTACTGAGGTATATGTGGCTTTATTTCCAAAAGAGGCTGAGAATTCCAGTCTTTTTTCTGATCTTTCCATAAAAGAAAGAGATGAGCTTTTATCGTTGGGGCGAGTTTGCAAATTAGATAAAGGACAAAATATATATATATATGGTCAAGAAATTACTGATTTTTATATTATATGTAGCGGTACAGTTAGGTTATTTCGCGAAGATTCTAAAGGACATGAAAAAACTATAGATATATTAACTTCTGGTCAGACTCTTTGTGATAGAGAGTTTTTTGACGGGCTAAAAAATCATAATGCGAATTGTCAGGTAGTAAATGATACTATAGTTATGAAATTTCCCATTATGTGGCTTAGAGAGTCAGCGCAAAAATATAATGCTTTTGCTTTAAATTTATTATCATTTATTGCTAAAATAGCTAATCGTGCGGAAATAGATGCAGAGCATCAAGCTACTATGTCATCTGCTCAATTAGTTGCTTGTTTTCTTAAAAGAATTTGCGTCTTGTATAATCTTAATCCTAGCGAATTTACTTTGCCATATAGTAAAGGATTAATAGCCTCTAGGTTGGGTATGGAAATAGAAACTTTTTCTCGTACATTATCATTGCTTAAAGATAAAGGAGTATTTGTATCGGGAACAATAGTTAAGTTTAAAGATCTTGCCGCAATCGAAGCTTATGTATGTTCAAATTGTTCTGTAGCTGAAGATTGTGCTACTAATAAAACCTTAAAGCAAATAAGTGATAGTAAGCCAAGTAACTCGATGAAAAACAACTATAAAAAATAAAATTAAAAGATTAAAGCTGTCTAATTTCTTTAAATTATTGCAGAAAAACTTTTGCCGCAACCACAGCTGCTGGCTGAGTTAGGATTTTTAACTATTGTTAGCGAGCTATTACCAAGTTTATTAATATAATCGAGGGTAGCATTTTTTAAGAATTTAGCTGAAATTTGATCAATTAAGACGGTGATACCATTATGGCTTATGATTATGTCATCTTGTTCTTGTGTTGAAATAAATTTGAAATCATATTCAAAGCCTGAACATCCTCCGCCATTAACAGATATTCTTAAGAATTTATGGTTAGGGTTGGCTTTGATAATGTCAAAAATTCTATTTGTTGCACTATCTGTAATATAAAATTCAAATTGCTTCATATAATATGTTTGCGTTATTTCTATTTGTTGTGTAGAAAAGAATCAAATTTTTAGTTAGTAGCTATTATATTGATTGGAGATACATATGACAAAGGAATTTATTATAGCCGAAGATGTAGAGCAAAGTCTTAATTTAAAACAGCATGAATTGGCTCCATATGCATCTAATCCATTTAAAACTAGGGGCAGGTTATATAAAGAAGAGTCTAGCTCTAATCGTTCTGAATATCGTAGAGACTGTGATAGAATTATACATTCTACCGCTTTTCGTAGATTGGAATATAAAACTCAAGTTTTTGTTAATCACGAGGGTGATCATTACAGAACAAGATTAACTCATAGTTTAGAAGTTGCGCAAATTGCTCGCTCTATTAGCAGAAACTTATCATTATGCGAAGATTTGGCTGAAGCTTTAGCTTTAGCTCATGATCTTGGTCATACTCCTTTTGGTCATGCTGGGGAGGACGCATTGTCTGAAGCAACCAAAGGTCTTTGTGATTTTGATCATAATACTCAGTCATTTAGAATTATAACTAATCTTGAACAAAAATATGCTTCTTTTGATGGCTTAAATTTAACTTGGGAAACTTTAGAAGGTTTGGTAAAACATAATGGTCCACTAATTGGTCAATATAGAAATAAAGATATTTACGATGGTTCATTAGTTGCAACTATTGCAAAATTTAATGATGTATTTAACTTAGACTTAGATAAATTTCCTTCACTAGAAGCTCAGATTGCTTCATTTGCAGATGATATTGCTTATAATAACCATGATATTGATGACGGTATTCGTGCTGGGTTATTTTCTATAGAAGAAGTCAAACAATTGCCAATGGTTGGGAATATGTTTAGAGAGTTGCATAATGAATTTCCAGATATTGCTGAGGCAAGATTGATTCATGAGGCAAATCGTCGAATGATAAATCGTATGGTTGTTGATTTAACCAGACAAACTTTGATCAATATAAAAGAAAATAATATTAAAACTTTAGAAGATGTTTATAATGCAGATAGACCTTTGGTTTCTTTTTCAAAAAATATGGCAGGCAATGTAAGGTCGATTAAAGAATTTTTAAACGAAAAAATGTATAAACATTACAAAGTTTGCCGCATGAGTAATAAGGCAAAGACTATTGTAAAGGAATTATTTACAGTTTTGTATAATAAGCCTGAATGTTTGCCTACAAATTGGCGGAGTCGTACGGAAATGGCTGCTAATGATGAGCAACGTGCTAGATTTGTTGCCGATTTTATAGCTGGTATGACAGATAGATTTGCTATAGATGAACATAAAAGGTTATTTGATTTAGATACTAGAGTTTAGAATTTTATCATTGTTTGAGTAAGCAAAAATTATGAATATATTTGCAAATATTAGAGAAGAAATAATATCAACTTTATCTGAATTATTTCCACAAGTAACTAATTTTAGCGCAATAGTAGTAGAGCCTCCTAAAGATCTTGCGCATGGAGATATGGCTACTAATGCAGCCATGGTATTGGCTAAGCCACTAGCAATGAAACCTCTTGATATAGCACAAAAACTTGTTAAAAATTTAGAACATAAATCAATATTTAAATCTATTAACATAGCAGGACCTGGTTTTATAAATATAAAACTTCAGGAACATTTATGGTATCAAGTAGTAATAAACATATTAGAACAAGGACGCAATTTTGGTAATAGCAATATTGGCAAAAAAACTAAGGTAAATGTAGAATATGTTTCTGCTAATCCAACAGGTCCTATGCATATTGGTCATGCTCGCGGTGCCGTTTATGGAGATGCTTTGGCATCACTTCTAGAAAAAGCTGGATTTGCGGTTACAAGAGAATACTATATTAATGACGCTGGAAGTCAGATGGATACTTTGTCAAGGTCAGCTTATTTAAGATATCTTCAAGCTGCTGGACAAAATATAGGAGATATTCCTAGTGGATTATATCCTGGGCAATATTTAATTCCTGTTGGAGAGGAGTTATATAAAAAATACGGTAAGCAATTAATTAACCAAAGTGAGGAGCAATATCTTCCTCTAATTCGAGAATTTGCTGTTTTGGCAATGCTTGAGTTAATCAAAAAAGATCTTGCTGATCTTGGAGTTAAGCATGATATTTTTGTTTCTGAAAAAAAATTGCAAGACCAAGGAAAGATACCTCAAGCAATAAAATTATTAGAAAATAATGGACTTGTATATAGAGGGGTTCTAGATGCTCCTAAAGGTAAGACTCCTGAAGATTGGGAAGCTAGAGAACAGCTATTATTTAAAGCAAGTAATTTTGGTGATGATATAGACAGACCTTTGCAAAAATCTGATGGTAGCTATACTTATTTTGCAGCAGATATTGCTTATCATCTTGATAAAATTAACCGTGGTTATGATAACATGGTTATTGTCCTTGGTGCAGATCACGGCGGATATGTAAAAAGACTTAAGGCGATCGTTGCGGCTTTAAGTGACAATAGAGCCCAAATTGATGTAAAAATTGCTCAGCTAGTTAACTTTATGATTGGTGGCGAGGCGATGAAAATGTCAAAGCGTAAAGGTAGTTTTACTACAGTTCGTGATGTTATTAATGAAGTAGGTAGTGATGTAATAAGATTTATTATGCTTACTCGTAAAAATGATATGGTTTTAGATTTTGATTTAGATTTAGTTAAAGAACAATCAAAAGACAATCCTGTTTTTTATGTGCAATATGCTCATGCCAGATGTTGTTCTGTATTAAGGCTAGCAACCAAAGAAAGTCCTATAAGCTTGAGTAAAAAGGAAAAAATAGATAGTAAAATATTATCTTTATTAAGTGATGAGGCTGAATTAAATTTAATTAGAGTTTTATCCTCTTGGCCGCGTATTGTAGAATCGAGTGCTATAGCACATGAGCCACATAGAATAGCTTTTTTCTTGCATGAAGTGGCATCTTCGTTTCATAGTTTATGGAATAAAGGTAAGGATAATGCTATGCTAAAATTTATAACTTCTGATGTTGATGCAACAGCAGCTCGTCTTGCTTTAGTAGAAGCTACGAGAAATGTTATAGCTTCTGGTCTTTGTTTGCTTAATGTTGTACCTTTAGAAAACATGGACTAAACTCAATAGCAATGGGGGAATGGATAAATGTTTTTTAACCATAATGACTATGACGATAATGCGTCTGCTGAACCTAATATTGATGATAATATAGGTATTGCTGGATCAAAAGATTTTTCTAGTGAAGAAGAAGACTCTTCTTTTAAAAAGAAAGTAATATTACCTTTGATGTTTGTTGCGGTTGCAGGTTTTATAGGTTGGTCATGGTATACAGATAAGTTTGCATTAACCAGAACTGCCCAAGAAAATGTACCAGTAGTTTTAGCAGATGACCTTCCAGTCAGAGTAAAACCAAGAGATCCAGGTGGAATGGTTATAGCTGATCAAGATAAAATGATTTATGATCACATTTCTTCTGCGGCTAAAAAATCAGACAGCTCATCTGAAGTAACTCATATTACTTCTTCGGCAGAAGAACCTGTTAAAGTTGATGCTAATGAAGCAAACAATAATCAAAATATTA
>CAZTUN010000053.1:0-11420 GCA_964616845.1 uncultured Rickettsiales bacterium
ATATTATATAGCCTAATCTAAGAGTGGCTCGTAGCCTTTTTCACGGCAGACTTTAAAAGCTGAATTTTTATTAGCAATTATAAATTGTCATGAAACCATTTACTAATTGTACCAATTCCTGCTTTTAATTTAGACTCGCCTTTGCTTCCAAGAGGGTCTTTTGCTTTAATTAAGTCAAAACTATACTGTAGCATTCCAATAACTGTGCAAAATGCAGATCCTTGATTATGGTCAGGTAGTCCTTGAATTTTATTAGGTACGCCAATTCTAATATTTTTATTTAAATAATGGCTAACAAATTCTTTCATTCCTGATAATTGACTTGCTCCGCCACAAATAACTATGTTTTTTATAGATCTACTCATGGTGTTACGTTCTATGCACATTGCAACATTCTCAAGGATTTCTTCAACTCTTGGTTTAATAATTTCAAGTAAGTTAGAGCGAGATATATGATTATTTTCATTATCAATTTCTAGATTTAATTGAGGTATATCTATCATTTCTTCTGAATCACCAGGACTATTAAATAAGCTACCATAAAGATTTTTGATGCGTTCAGCACTTTCAACACTTGTCGAGAGTCCTAATGCAATATCATTGGTTATATGAATTCCGCCGAGAGGTATTGAATCAATATGGATAATATGACCATTTTTAAAGTGACTAACTGTTGTATTACCTCCGACAAATTCTACAAGGATTGCACCAAGGTTTTTTTCATCTTCATTTAAGCAAGTATAGCCAGAAGCATAAGAACTAGTAATGTAGCGATCAACATCAAGATGACAACGCGCTAGACAATTTGTTAAGTTGGTAATAGCACTACTTGATGCTGTAATAATATGAACAGATCCACCAAGTACGCTGCCAAACATGCCAATAGGATCTGTAATGCCGCCATTATTATCAATATTATATTCGATAGGAATGCAATGTATAATATCTCCAGAATTAGGATCTATAGATTTGCAGCTTTCTTCTCGTAATCTTTGGATATCTTTGTTGGTTATTTCTTGACCGTGAGCTATAGGAATTTCAACGTTTAAAGAATGAGACTGTTGCTTTGCTCCAGATATATTAACCATAACATTATGCACGTTAATACTTGCCATTTGTTCTGCTGTTCCTACGGCCTCTCTTATAGCATTTTCTGCTTTTTGAATATTGGTAATAATACCAGACTTTACTCCTAAAGAAGCTTGATGTCCAATTCCTATTATATTTAGATGGTCGTTTGATATTACTTCAGCTATGACACACATAACTTTTGTAGTTCCGATATCAAGTGCTGCTAGATAATTATTACGTGGTTTTGCCATTTTATATTTCCATAACAGTGATTTTAAGAATTTGGCTTAGCAGTAGTATACATCTTTCCTTCTATGCGTAAGTCTATAGTTTGTAAATTAGAATTTAAAATATTATTAGACTTATTCAAATTAATTAAAGTTTTCCAAGCATTTTCTGCTCCATGTTCTGGAAGTTTTATCTCGGTTCCATTCTTTAACCGAATATTCCACCTACGTTGACCTATTCTAATTGCGGAAGAAACTTGAGCGGCAATTTTTTGATCATAGTCTAATATAGCAACTAGATCATCGGTAAAGGATTTTGCATCTTCTCCTACAATTAAAAGTAAATGCGAAAATTGTTTTAAATCTGATTCCTCAATTACTGTACCTGTAAAATCAATAAGGTGTAATTTATTTTCATATTGCCATAAAGCCATTGGCTTACGTTCTATAACCTTAATGCTAAGAGTAGATGGATAGAGACGGTCAACAACTGCATATTTTATCCAAGGTAGTTGCTCTAGATTTTGTTTAATCTTTCTTATATTAAGACTTACTAAAGGTTGACCTATCTTAACATTCATGACTTTAATTATTTCTTTATCTTTTGTATGATGTTGTCCTTCTAGGTAAATGTCTTTTAGCACTAATCCAGAAGATTTAGAGAAGTGAGCCTCTTTTTCTTCTATAAAACTAGAAAATTGCTCATAGTATCCATGAGAATATAAGAAATAACCAATTATAAATATTACAGTTAAAGAGAATATAATTGGCTTTGATAGAAAATAATAGATAAATGCTATAATAGCAGCTAAGCTAGAAAATAGACCAGATTTTGACTTCTTTTTGCGTTTTCTTGTCTTGCGCATTTATAGAATACCAAAGTTAGTTAGGATAACTTATTAAAATTTCTCACATGTTGCATTTTCTAAAATATAATTTATCAGCTGATCAAAAGATATTCCGCAATAATTAGCAATTTCTGGAACTAAAGACAATGGAGTCATTCCAGGATGGGTATTAATTTCTAATAAATAAAGCTTATTAGTTGCAGGGTTGTAACGAAAATCTGAGCGACTAATATTTTTACAGCCAATTAAATTATGTGCTTGGAAAGCTATATCTAAAGCTTTGTCGTATATTTCTTTATTTATGCGTGCAGGCATATGATGAGTAGTCATTCCGTCACTATATTTATTTTTATAATCATAAAATCCGCTGTGAGGTTCTAGCTCAATAACGCCTAAAGGTTTTTCATCTGTTACTGCAGCACTTAACTCCAATCCTTCAATATATTCTTCGACTAAAAACTTTTTGGCATTAAAAATATTATTAGGAACTTGGTTTTTATTTAGGACTATATTAATTCCAACACTTGATCCTTCGCTTACTGGTTTTATTACGTAAGGAGGCTCGAATTTTGATAGATTATCTATGACTTGTTCTCTATCCATAACCTGACCATGAGGAGTTAATATTCCATAGCTTTTTAGAAATTGCTTAGTTCTGCCTTTATCCATGGCAAGACTGCTAGCTAAAACTCCTGAATGAGTGTAAGGTATACGCAATATTTCAAGTAGCCCTTGTATACAACCATCTTCACCATAAGTTCCATGCAATGCATTAAAAGCAGCATCTGGTGCTAGTTCTTTTAGAACTTTTGCTATATCATAATTGACATCTATTTCTATGGCATCATAGCCAAGTCTTTTCAAAGACTTATATATTTCTTTACCAGAGCTTAAGGATACCTCTCTTTCTGAAGATAAACCTCCCATTAAGACGGCAATTTTCTTAAATTTAGTATTGGTATCTTTTATCATATAATTATGTTCCTATTTTTTATAAAGGATCGCCGATTATTTTTATTTCCCACTCTAGTTCGATCCCAGTCTTTTCTTTTACTCGTTTTCGTACTTCTTCTCCAAGCATTTCAATATCTTTAGCAGTTGCGTTGCCATTATTAATTAAGAAATTGCAATGTAAGTGAGAGATTTGTGCGCCACCTATTGTAAGACCGCGACAGCCAGCTTCATCAATTAGTTGCCAAGCTCTAAGATTAGTAGGATTCTTAAAAGTACTTCCTCCAGTTTTGCTTTTTATAGGCTGACTATCATTGCGTTGTTTTGTTATTTCCTCAATTCTTTGCGCAATTATATTTTGGTCTTTATGTGTTCCTTTGAACCTTGCTTTAGTAAAAATTATACCATGAGGCAATGTATTACCTCTATAGATATATCCGATATCTTTAGGGGTTACTGTATTTATATTTCCAGCCTCATCAACTATTTGTGCATCTATAAGGATAGAAGATATATCAGAACCGTAGCAGCCAGCATTCATGAAAGTAGCCCCTCCAATACTACCTGGAATGCCGACTAAGAATTCTAGATCACTGATGGAATTTTCTTTTGCATACATAGCTATATTATAACAAAGACAAGCTCCTCCAGCTTCAATTATATTGTCATAATTTTTTACTTGAGCAAAATTTCTGCCTAATTTTATTACTACTCCACGGATTCCACCATCTCGTACTAACAAATTAGATCCTACCCCCAGAATAGTAACAGGAATATCGAGAGGCTTATTTTTTAAGAAAAAAGCCAAATCATTTACATCGTGGGGACGAAATAGTATATCTGCATTTCCGCCCACATTAAACCAAGTGGTTTTAGATAAATCAGCGTTCTCACGATATGAGCCAACTACTTTTGGCAGACGATTAATCAGATTATTTTCTTTATTTAGGTGCATAATTATTTTGATTTATTTAATCATAAGAAGTTTTGGTAGATCGTTAGCCCATTTAGTAATTGTTCCAGCTCCCAAACATACAACCATGTCTCCAGATGAGGCAATTTTATTAATTAGAGGAGCTAGGTCTTTTTCTTCATTTATTTGGTAAACAGGTTTAGAAAGAGATGTTTCAATACTATTGGCAAGATTGGAATGATTTATACCTTCTATAGGCTGTTCTCCAGCAGAATATATAGGAGCAACAACCACCATATCAGCACTCTCAAAACAATTTGAGAATTCTTTAAAAAGATTATTTACTCTTGTATAGCGATGAGGTTGTACTACTGCTATAACTTTTCCTCCAGCCTTATCTTGTACGGTACGAGCGGTTTTTAGAGTCGCTTGAATTTCAACTGGGTGATGACCATAATCATCGATTACGGTTATTCCATTTGTTGTTCCAGTGTTAGTAAAGCGACGTTTTACTCCAGTAAAATTAGCAAGAGCATTTTTGATATGCTGTTCAGAGAAACCAAGGTTAATAGCAATTGCTATGGCAGCTAGTGAATTAAGTACGTTATGTTGTCCTGGAGTAGATAAAACTATGTTTTTAATTTCTTTGACTGTTTTAGATAAATTAGGTTTGATTATAATATCATAAGAACTTGAGTTACGATCAAGGTTTATATTAGTGGCTATAATATCAGCATCTTTTGAATTTATGCCATAGGTTATTACTTTACGATCTTTAATAGTAGAAGAAATTTCTTTTACCGTAGGATGGTCAATACAGACAACGGCGCACCCATAAAATGGCAAATTAGTTATGAATGTTTTGAATGCATTCTTTAGATTATCAAAACTACCATAATGTTCCATATGTTCTGGATCAATATTAGTTATAATGCCAATAGTTGAGGGCAATTTTAAGAAAGTTCCATCTGATTCGTCAGCTTCTGCAATTAGCCAGTTACCTTTTCCAAGCTTAGCATTTGTACCATAAGCATTAAGAATACCACCATTAACTACGGTTGGATCCATTCCTGCTTCAGCAAATAAAGCAGTTACTATAGATGTAGTTGTTGTTTTGCCATGAGTTCCTGCAACAGCGACACAGTATTTTAACTTCATTAATTCTGCAAGCATCTCTGCTCTTAATATCACAGGAATTTTTTTTACACGAGCAGCAACTATTTCAGGATTATTATCACTTACTGCAGATGATCTAACTATAACGGCAGCATTATCAACATTAGCAGCATTTTGACCAATATAAACCTTTATACCACTGGCTTCTAGTTTTTTTGTCATGTAACTTTCTGTTTGATCTGAACCTTGAACTTTATATCCTAGGTTATTTAATATTTCAGCTATACCACTCATTCCTATTCCGCCAATCCCAGAAAAATGTATAATACCAACATCTTTTGGGAGTAAATTGATAGATTGCGGGCTGTTCATTGTTCTATATCCTATCTTTAATTTTCTGCTTATGTTTTTCTATATAATTTAACTAGAACAATTTATATACATAAAACATTTTTTCATTAAAAGGAAAAACGTAATAATTCTAAAAATACAACATATATATTAAATTTACCTAAGAGCTTAATAACTCAAGTGTAAATGCTAAAATCGTATAAATATTATCTTGGCTGATATAAGGAAATATCTGATTTTCTACAATTATTTAGAATAAGAACAGATAAATTACTTGAAAAATATCTTTTTTATTACTATGTTACTGGAAATATAGATCTATACTATTAATTTGAGCTTCAAGATAATGCTTTTCCTCAGGGCTATTGTGTTTTGTCTGATAATTTTCTTTTGTCTTGAAAATACCAAGGCAAGAGCTGATGATGATTATCAAGACCCAGGGCAGATAGCTAGAAGTCTTAATGAAAAAATAAAGAAAAACTCAGCTACACAAAATAATTTACAAAATAATCAAGTTCAAAATAATGATCAAAAAAATAGAAATAGTAATACTAAATATTATTTAGTTCCTATTAATAAAGCTAACAATAATAATTCTGCTTCGGATAATGATTCAGATGTTGGGACTACGAGTTATCCAGTGTATGATCCTGATGCAGATAACTCCTATAGTGGCGGCACGCCTTTTGATATAGATGAAGAGTATTATAAATATCCTCTATATTTTAGTCAGTAATTTGTATTTTTATTTTGCTTTTGTAAACTTGATTTATAAACATAGAATAGCTAGTATCTTAGCTTGCTAAATATAAAATCCTTTAATTGATAATTATTATGAAAAGATTCTCTTTATTATTAATCAATGTACTTATCTTAGGAATGGTTGGCTCTTGTGGAGAAATTGGGTATAAAAAGAAAACTTCGGCAGTAGAGCAAACTTTCTTGTCGGAAGCAAAAAAAGCTGAAGATATCGGTGATTACAAAAAAGCTGCCCAATTATATAAAAATATTTATGATAACAATCAAAGCAATAAAGAAATTGATTATAAATATGCTAAAGCGTTGCAAATGCAGGGCTTATATCAAGATGCAATAATGGTTTATGATAAACTTCTTGAGATAGATGCTAACGATATAAATGCAAGTGAATATAAGGCGTTATGTTTGTTGCAACTTGGCGATTTAGATGAGGCAGAAAAAATATTTGATTCTGTACTAAATAAAGATGCTAAAAGATGGAAGACAGTAAATGCTTTAGGCATAATAAAGGCATTAGAGGGAAATATAGACGAAGCTAAAATGTATTATCAAATTGCTATAGCAATAGATGATAAGAATCCTTCTATATTAAATAATATAGGCTTATCTATGGTTCTTACATCGGATAGAGTAGGTGGAATTGAAGTTATAAAAACGGCTATCAATAATTTGCCTAATAATGATCCAAGACGTAAGAAAGTTGAGTTTAATCTTGCATTGGCATATGGTATAAGTGGACAAAAATCTAAGGCAGAAGCGATACTTAAGAAATATCTTTCTTATGAGGCTATAGAAAATAATTTAGCATTTTATGCAAAATTATCGAAAGACCGTAATGCGGCGGGTCAATATCTTAAAAAATCTTTATAAAAAATTGGAAAACTTATCTTTCCACCTGTCTTGTTTGACCCATTCCTGGAGTGGGAGATGGGATTAGTGATCCAAGTTGAGACATCGGCACATTGGATATTGGTCCTACTGTATTCATGCCAACATTAGGAAGTGCAGTAAATGGACGGTGAGCACCTTGGTAATTCTCGCCACCACCTCCAGAGCTGCCAGAAGAGCTACTGCTTGACATCATACCGTGTGGCATGCTTGCACCATGCCCCCCCATCATGTCATTTCCTGCATTAAACATATGGTTCATTGATTGGGTATGTTCAATACTTTCGTTTAAATTAGCAAATAATTCGTGAAGAATTTTTCCAAAGAATCCTTCGCCTCTCATTTTAAAGAGTTGAGGTAACAATCCTTGACCGCTCTCTCCAAAGGCTGCTTCAAAACCACTTAAATGAAGATCTTTATTGTCTTGAAAATTGACTAAAAAACTATCACCATCGAAATTTATGCCGCATAAAGTTTTAAGAGAACCAACTCCCTGTCCTCCCATACCACCAGCGCCAGCACCCATTTGTGCCAACATTTGACTAAAATTAGTACCTGCTTGTTCGCTCATAATGCCATCATCTTATATATTGCTATAATTAGTGTTTTATACGCTTATTTGGTAATATAACTATAACATTAGTACCATTGCCAACTCTAGACCTTATTATAATTCTTCCTTGATGAGATTCAACAAACTTTTTTACAAGCCAAAGACCGATTCCTGCTCCTTCTTCTTTACGGGCAATGGAACTATCTAATTGAGAGAATTTTTCCATTGCTTTGGGGATATCTTTTTTATTCATACCAATGCCATAATCTTTTATAGAAAGGGCTAGTCCATCTTTTACAATTTTTGCTTTTATTTCAACATTCTGGGATATATGAGAAAATTTTATTGCATTAGATATAAGGTGCATAACCATTTGTTTAGCGCGAAGTTTATCAATAAATATTTGAGGAATATTATCGTCGCATTCTAGTAAAATACTAATTTTCTTTGCTTTAGCATTAGGGTTTAATAATAATATTGCAGATTCTAATATGGATTTTATATCGCAATATTCTTCTGTGACATTACTATTTCCATATTCAAAACTAGCGACATCAAGAATTTCATTAATTAAGGCCAATAGATTTTGTCCTGAATTATTAATATCTTTAATGTATTCTTCATAATGTTGGTTGTTTAGAGAACCAAATATTTTACTTTTTATTAAATCAGAATAGCCAATAATAATATTAAGAGGAGTTCTTAGTTCATGACTAATATTGGCAAGAAATTCTGCTTTTGCAATATTGGCTCTTTCAGCGAGATCTTTTGCTTGCTTAAGGTGTTCCTGTATTAAAGTTATTTTATTTATATATCGTTTTAGAGTAATTAATTTGTCAGTGAGTATTCTAATTTCAGAAATATTGCTCCGAGGAAAATGTAATGATTTCTTATTATGAGTTAGATCAAAAGCATTTTGTGCAAGTAAAGTTAGTGGTTTTATAATTCTAAACCTAATTAGAAGCAGAGATATCCCTGTTATAAATAAAATATTTAATAATTCGAGTAATCGTTCTGCAATTGCATAATGTAATTGTCTGTCGCTAATTGTTCGATCGTAACTTGTAACTATATAGGCGGATGAATTTTCTAATTTATCCAATTTCCAGTATGCTTGCTTATTTTTAAAATATTTACTTTCTTGTAAAATTTTATAATTGTCTAAGTTTTTAAAGCCATTAGACTTTCCTACAAGTTCAAGATTATGATTTAATATAGCAAAACCAGTGCCTTCTATATTAATAGAGGTATTAAGATGAGTTATAATTCGGCTTATCAGTACTCCAGTTACAATTGTTCCTACATATTGATTTTTTTTGTTAACGATTCCCATACCAAAGGGCTGCATTAATTTATGGCTTATTCGACCATAATCAATATTGCCTATAAATATTTTATTGGGATTAAGTTGAGAGTCCTTTACATATTTGCGGTCAGAAAGGTAAACTGAATTTGATAAAATTCCTTTGTCGTTGGTTACTAATATTTTATGCTTGCTATTAAGCCAAAAGAAAGTACTCCATAAAAAGTTAGAATCTTCTTGAGAGGCAAAAACATTTAAAATATCATGAATAAATTCAAGATCATTGGGGTTATGATTATTCATTTTTCGAGCAATAAAATTAATTTGATTTATAGTAAACTCGGTTAATTCCCTATAGCTTACTTTTAGATGGTCGCTTTGTAAATCAAGCTTAGACTCAATTGTTTTAATTTGCGAATTGTACATTTGCCAAGTAAAGTAACAAGATAAAGTTAAAGTGCATAATATTATAAAAGATACCAAGATTAAAAAATCTTTACTAATAGAGCTTTTATAAAAATTGAATTTCTTCATCTTAGAAATCTTTTTTATCTACTGTTAAACACCTTTTGTTCTGGTGATTGACCAACAATTGCTAATTGTAACTTTGAAGATGGTGGTTTTGGTTTTCCAACATTTATATCGCTATTATATCCAGTCAAGGGTGTCCCAACAGATTTAATAGGACGATCACCGAATATCTCGACATTTCTATGAAGAATATCAGTGTACACACTTCTGGTCTCATCAGTACTAACCCCTTTCCATAGATTGAAATAGTCTTGAGGTGGAAACTGTATATGAGGGAATTTAATTGATGTTATATCTAATGAACCAGAGAAAAAAGGATCGATTATTTTTTCTATCAAACCATTGACTTGTAACGTTTGTAATGTATGGGAAGGGCTATGAGAAAAATAATTTAAATGTTTAATATCAGGTGGATTTGATTCATCAACTAATTTATCTGGTAAGACTAGGCATAAAGAGTTTTTATCTATTTGATGAATTATTAACTTCTCACAAGTGGTATCGCCTCCTTTAAGTAAGGCTATTCTGGTTTTAAATTCTGCATGACTTTCTTTTGTGCCAATATCACTAAATTGAAACACGTAAACAACTTTAACATTTTTAGGAAGTCTACAATTACTTAATAATTGAGGTTTTCTACCAATAGCAACTAAGTTGATTGGTAGGTCAGGATTTGATTTTGCTAAGTGATTAGCCAAATGAAGAGCTGGTAAGGACCCAGCACTATATGCGTAAATATCTAATGGCTTATTATCAGTATTGGTATATATAGAATCAAAAACCGAAGTGTGGAGTAGAGGAGTGGAAAGATAGTCGAATAAATTGGTAACTCCTGCGATATTATGATCTATGATAAACTGGTTTGTTTGTCGATATAGAGGAGAAATTATATTTCCTTCTAATCCTCCCAAGGGAAAGTATTTTTTAAAAATCTTTACAAGTTTTGCAAGATCTTTTGCATCTAAGTTTCCTTGTCCAGGAAAAATAATTACAGGTTTGCTTGGCAAACCAACTTTAGGATCTAGAGGGGTGGGAATGTAAACATTATTTGTAGTTAAAAATTTTGTAAAAATTGCTCCTGGTAAATCTTGGGATAGTTCTTTAAAGCTATCAGGATAGTCTTGTTTATTTTGATCGGTTGGATTTCTATGTGAATCTGACCACGAACCTAATTTAATTCAAGCTGGCGAAACGATTGAGCAGTCAAATATCGAGGCGTTGCTTATTCCTGATAATATTGATGTGTCTTCAAGATTTTTATCCACTCTTTCACAAAGTTTTAGAAAACAAGTTCGAATTTTAGGAACAGCTACTTGGGATAATCCAACAAAAATTGCGAATTCACAGGCTTTATTTGAAGGAGCAATCTTTGTTAGCCCGTTCTTTACTTTGAGTAGTAATCCTACAATTAAGAGTTTTATCGATTCATATAAAGGCAAGTATGGGACATCGCCTAATTTTTTAGCGGCACAAGGCTTTGATGCGGGTACAATAGTTTTATCTGCGCTTAAAAAAGCGCACGGGGAAGGCCTTAATTTTGTCGAAGCCCTTAGAATGTTGCCACCGTACGATGGGTTAACTGGTAATATATCTGTAAATGCAAAGGGTGAAATTGTTAGAGAATTCAAGATAATTTCGGTCACAAAAAATGGGCTTGCCGAGAGCATAGATATTGGGCCAGGTTCTAGTTCAGAACAGATTATGATGAGGGGTAATGAGAGAATCTCATGAGTAAAAAGAAAAAAGATAGTTCGGATGAAGCGGGTAGTAATTTAGCCGAAGATATCGTCATACCCAAGCAGCTTCCTGTTTTGCCAGCTAAAGAGCTGGTGCCATTTCCGTCGGTTATGGTTTCTCTCTATGTAGCACGACCACAGAGCATGCGTGCCATCGAACAAGCAATGGACTC
>CAZTUN010000054.1:0-11336 GCA_964616845.1 uncultured Rickettsiales bacterium
CAAACTATTTACAAACTTCTCATATTGCTCTTTATTTAATGGACAATTTATATAATCCTTGCCATTACCACCTGGACCTACTTTATCATAGCGAGACTGATACCAAGCTTTAGAAAAATCTATAGATTCTTTATAGACAATTGGAGCAATCGCATCAAAAAATGCCAAGTATTGCTCCCCTGTAATTTCTAATATTTTATTAGCTAATTTATCTGAAGTTAAAGGTCCACTTGCTATAATTAATTTATCTGACTGCTTAAATCTCTCAAGATTATCTATCTCTTCACGCTTTACTTCAATATTAGGATGATTGGCAATTGCTGTAGTGACACTTCTAGAAAAATTATCTCTATCTACAGCCAATGCTCCTCCAGCTGGAAGCTTATGTTCATCAGCGCATTTTATAATTAAAGAATTAAGTAATCGCATTTCTTGATGTAGTAACCCTATAGCGCTACTTGTAGCATCGTCAGATCTAAATGAATTAGAACAAACAAGCTCTGCCAAACCATCACTTTTATGCGCCTGCGTTTTACGTAAGCCGTCACGCATTTCATATATAGTAACTTTTATTCCTAAATTTGCCGCTTGCCAAGCCGCTTCACAGCCAGCAAGTCCGCCACCAATTATAACTAATTGCAATTATTTAAACTCTTTAATATTATCCGTTAATAATTTTCATAACTTGCTTATGAATTGATAAATTTGCACAAACTACCAAATCACCAGAAGACTTATAATCCAAAACTTCTCCAGATAAATTGGTAATTATCCCACCAGCTTCTTGCACGATATTTACCAAAGCACAAAAATCATGTTTTTTTAAGCCAGTTTCTATAATTATATCAATATATCCTGACGCAAGTAAGGCATAATTATAAGCATCTCCTCCATATATTACATATTTGCTCATATCAACTAATTTATTAAATTTAGATAATATTTTTTTACTTAGCAAATTAGGATCAGTTGTAGCAATAATTGCATCTTTTATATTAGTAATCTCTCTAGTTCTTACCTTCTTATTATTAAAAGTAGTTTTAATTCCCTTTCCTGCTACCCAGCGATCTTTGGTGATAGGCTGATCAATTAAACCAACTAATATCTGTTCTTTGTGAACCAATGAGATAAGTGTAGTAAATAGAGGTCTTCCTGTTAAAAAAGATTTTGTACCATCTATAGGATCTATTACCCACTTAAATTCGGATTTTTTATTTTCTTCTCCAAATTCTTCACCTACTATACCATGAGCTGGATATTCTTTTCTTATTAACTCTCTAATTAAAGCCTCTGCTTCCGTATCTGCACGTGTAACAGGACTAAAATCTGATTTAGACATGAATCCATCTAAATTGCGAAAATGTTTATTAATTACCTTACCGCTCTTATTTGCTAAATTCTCAGCAAATTTCATATAAGCCTTTAAATCACGTCTTAACATTTAAAACCACCCCTTATTATTTTTATCTGGAAACTATATTATGCAATTCATATAAAATATTTAATGCTTCTTTAGGCGACAAATCATCGATATTAATTGATCTTATTTTATTAGCCAAGTCTATAGAATAATTATTATCCTGAAATGATTTTTCTTGCTCATCATTATTTTTATGAGAACTTGAAAATAATGGTAAATCGCCAACTAATAAGCTCTCAGGATAATTTTGTTTATTTTTCTCTAACTCTAATAATATTTGCGTTGCTCTTTTTACGACAAGTTTTGGCAATCCTGCAAGCTTTGCGACATGGACACCGTAAGATGATTTAGCTGCTCCCTCAATAATTTTATGTAAAAATATTATATCATTTTGCCACTCTTTAACTTGCATAGTATATAGAGCAAGATTAGAAAGCCTTGCAGCTAGTAAGGTAAGCTCATGATAATGGGTTGCAAATAAAGTTCTTGATTTATTATGATTATGTAAATGTTCAGCCACTGCCCATGCAATTGCCAGTCCATCATATGTAGAAGTACCTCTGCCAATCTCATCAAGAATAACAAATGATTTGCTAGTTGCTTGATTTAAAATTATTGCTGTTTCTACCATTTCCATCATGAAGGTAGAGCGACCACTTGCTAAATCATCTGAAGCACCAACTCTACTAAATAAACGATCAACTACCCCTATATAAGCATAGGAAGCTGGAACATAACAACCTATCTGCGCTAATAAAACTATTAGAGCATTTTGTCTTAAATAAGTACTTTTACCAGCCATATTAGGTCCTGTGAGCAACCATAATCTTTGCTTTGGTGATAAGTTACAATCATTAGTAATAAATTCAGATTTATTGTTTAGATTTTCTTCAACTACTAAATGGCGACCATCTTTAATTACAAAATTAGTTGAATCATCTATAACTGGTTTTACATATCCATTTGTTTGACTTAAATAACTAAACGAAGAAAATACATCTAGATACGCCAAGGACTGAGCTATGAGATATATTTCTTCTGCATTTGCAATAACTAAATTTTCTAAATAAGCAAATAATTCTATTTCTAAATTTAAAGCTTCATGACTTGCATTTAATATATTGCGTTCAAGATCTTTTAATTCAACCGTAGTATATCGCAAACTAGAACCTAATGTTTGACGATGAATAAATATATCTTGAGTAATTTTATTACTGTTACTTGGGGTTACTTCTACAAAATAACCAAGTACATTATTATCTGAAATCTTCAGAGTATTTATATTAGTTAATTGGCGATATTTATCACGTAAATTATTTATAGCCTGTTTTGCATTGCTATTTAATAATCTTAAATCGTCCAATTTTTTATTATATCCACTAGCAATAAAATTACCATCTCTAACAAATCTTGGTAATTGGCTCTGCAATGCAGAAAACAATTCGACAACCAACTCTTGCATATTTGTCAAAAATTGCAAATTATCATAAATAGCTCTAGGAATTTGAACGTTATGACTAGAAAAAATTTCATATATTTTATTAGCATTATTTAAAGCTATAGCTATGGCTTGTATATCAAGAGGTCCTGATTTTTTTATACAAACTCTAGATAAAGAACGTTCTAAATCTGGAGTTTCTTTCAATAGATTCCTAACTCCTTCTCTAATACTAATATTAGAGGAAAAAAAATCTACTGCATCTAATCTAGCATTTATACCGTCTTTACTTGCTAGGGGAGTTGCAAGAAACTTATTTAGTAATCTTGCTCCACTACTTGTCATTGTATAATCTATATTATTTAAAAAACTTCCATTCTTATGACCACTTAATGTTGTATAAATTTCAAGATTTTTATAAGTTGCTGGATCAATTGCCATAAACTGATCATTTTTTATCAATTTTGGATAACATAATCTTGGCAACTGACCTTTCTGAGTAATATCAATATATTCTATTAATGCGCCACAAGCAATTATCTGACAGATCTCAAAGTCTCCTAACCCATCAATAAATTTTATAGCAAAAAAATTTTTAAATTTTGTAGCAGTCTTATTTTCATCAAATAAACTATCCACCTGTATAGTAATTTTTTGCTTATATTCTCTAAGTTGATGTGAAATTATTTCATCATTAATTAATTTATCAGAAACTAACAATTCCATTGGATTAATTCTGGCTAAATCAGAAGATAAAATATTTGCTGAAGTTAAATTTGTAGCAAATTCACCTGTGGATACGTCGACCCATGCTAATGCAATCTTATCACCTGTCTTTCCTATTGATGCCAAATAATTTGCTTGCTTAGCTTCCAGCAAATTATCCTCAACTAAAGTTCCAGAAGTAACTATTCTTACTACCTCTCTTTTAACTACCGCTTTATGCCCTCTTTTCTTAGCTTCTTCTGGAGACTCCATCTGTTCGCAAATAGCAACTTTATATCCAGATTTTATTATTTTATGTAAATATTGCTCATAACTATGCCAAGGAACTCCACACATAGGTATATCAGCATCTTTATATTTTCCTCTTTTAGTTAATGTGATATCTAGCACTTTTGATGCTATAATTGCATCTTCAAAGAATAATTCGTAAAAATCTCCCATTCGGTAAAATAATAAACTATCTTGGTATTGTTGCTTGGTAGCTAAATATTGTCGCATCATTGGCGTGGTGCTATCTTGCTGCTCATCTAAGGTAATTTGCCCCTTCATTTTAACTTTGATACCCCTTATACTCGAATTATACGCTAAAAACTTAAGGCTTATGTTATAACAGTCAAGTACAACCATTCAACAATTTTTCCTTGTTTATCACTGCGATCTTTTGTATTGTAAGGCTCAGAATTTGCATTTGTGTTAATTTGCATTAAATTGTAAGAATTTTTAATCAAGGTAAGTAAACTATTATGTCAGATAAGAAAGAATCAAATTTACGCGTAACTAAAGAAGAATCTCTAAATTTTCATACTCGTGATGGAATACCAGGTAAGGTTTCAATGAAACCTACTAAACCACTAATGACCCAACGCGATCTTTCACTTGCATATTCTCCTGGAGTTGCCAATCCTTGTCTTGAAATAGAAAAAAATCCTGATACTGCTTATGATTATACCGCAAAAGGTAATTATGTTGCGGTTATCTCAAACGGAACTGCCGTTTTAGGTCTTGGAAATTTAGGAGCTCTTGCTTCAAAACCAGTAATGGAAGGAAAAGCTGTATTATTTAAACGTTTTGCAGATATAGATGCCATAGATATTGAGGTTGATACTACAAACATAGATGAATTTGTGAATGCTGTAAGATATTTAGGTCCTTCTTGGGGAGGAATAAATCTTGAAGATATTGCTTCACCTGAATGTTTTGTAATTGAACAAAAACTAAAAGAGTTAATGGATATTCCTGTATTTCATGATGACCAACATGGAACTGCAATAATTTGTGCCGCAGGTATTATTAATGCAGCAGATTTAACTGGTCGTAACTTTAAAGATATTAAAGTCGTATTAAATGGTGCTGGAGCTGCAGGAACTGCTTGCGTAGAATTACTAAAAACTATGGGAGTTAGAGCTGAAAACATTATCTCTTGCGATCGTAGTGGTGTAATTTACGAAGGTCGCAAAGAAGGAATGAATCAGTGGAAATCAGCTTTAGCTGTAAAAACACAAGCTCGAACTTTAACTGATGCTTTAAAGGGTGCTGATGTATTCTTAGGTCTTTCTTCTAAAGATGCTCTAAGCAAAGAAATGATTAAAGAAATGGCTGCAAATCCTATTATATTTGCCATGGCCAATCCAGATCCAGAAATTAAACCAGAAGATGCAAGATCAGTACGTCCCGATGCAATAATTGCAACTGGTCGTTCTGATTACAATAATCAAGTAAATAACGTTATGGGCTTTCCTTATATATTTAGAGGAGCTCTTGATGTACGTGCACGTGAAATTAACGAAGAAATGAAAATTGCGGCAGCTCGTGCCTTAGCTGACCTTGCAAAACAACCAGTACCAGAAGAAGTATCCAATGCATATTCTGGCAAAAAATTACAATATGGACCAGAATATATCATTCCTGTACCTTTTGATCCTAGACTTATTTACACTATACCTCCAGCAGTTGCTCAAGCTGCCATGGATACAGGGGTTGCTCGTAAACCAATTTCAGATATGAATAAATACGTACAGCAATTGCGTAGTAGATTAGATCCAACTGCAAATAGCATGAGTTTAATTTTTGAAAGAATAAAAACTAATCCAAAAAATATTATCTTTTCTGAAGGTGAAAATGATAAAGTAATTCGTGCCGCAGCACATTGGCGCGATCAAGGTTATGGAACGGCTAAGCTAGTTGGGCGTAAAGATAAGATCCTTGAAGCCATGAAACATTTAAATATTAGCGAAGAAGGTATCGAAATTCATAACGCCGCTCTAAGTGAGAAAAATAACGAATATATAGATTTCCTTTACAGCAAATTACAACGCAAAGGTTACTTACACCGCGATTGCGTAAGACTTGCTAAAACTGATCGTAACTTCTTTGCTTCGGCGATGTTACAATGTGGCGATGGCGATGCTCTCATTACTGGCATAACTCGTGATTATTACGATACATTAGAAGATATATTAGAAATATTTGATCGAAAAGATAATTCACGTCTTTTTGGTATGTCAATAATGGTAGCTGGTGGTCGTACAGTATTTATCTCTGATACTACTGTAAATGAACTTCCTTCTCCTGAAGAGCTTGCAGATATTGCAGAACAAACAGCTGCTGAAGCAGAACATATGGGACATAAACCAAGAGTTGCTCTAATATCTTACTCAAATTTTGGTAGTATGATGAGAAAAAGATCCTGCGATATAAAAGCTACTGTAGATATATTAGATAAAAGAAAGGTTAAATTTGAATATGACGGAGAAATGTCAGCGGACGTAGCCTTGAATGCTGAATTGCTCAAAATGTACCCTTTCTGTCGTTTATCTGCTCCAGCTAACGTACTTATAATGCCTGCTTTACATTCAGCTAATATTTCTTCTAAGTTATTACAAGAACTTGGCGGTGGCAGTCTAATTGGACCTATGTTAGTTGGTCTAGAAAAGGCTGTGCAGATTGTACCAATGGGAGCTACAGTATCTGAGATATTAAATACTGCAGCTTTAGCAGCGGTTCAATCAGATGGTTTTAAGAATAACTCTAGCAAGAATTCTAAAAAATAGTTGACTGTTTCAAATGGCATAGCTATGCTTGCCCGCCAATTTGGATTGGATTTTTGTTAGATATTTACTAAGGACTTATAGATAAGGATAATAATAGATTATGGCAAATCATGCATCAGCTGATAAAGCGAATCGTCAAACTAAAAAACGTACTAAAATAAACGATGAACGTCGTAATAGAATCAGAACATTTATTCGTAAGCTAGAAAAAGCTATTGCGGACAATGATAAAAAATCTGCTCAAGAAGCTTTTAAGATAGCTGAATCTGAAATTATGCGTGGCGTAAATAAAGGCGTAACAAAACTTAATTCAGCTTCTCGTAAGATTAGCCGCCTTTCTAAAAGAGTTAAGCAAATAGCTGCTTAATATTTTTTAAAATAGTTATTAAAATAGATCTCGGAAACTCTCTTATGTTATTTAAAACATATTTATAGAGTTTCCGAGAATTTTATTTTGTATAAAATAATAATTTAACAGGAATAAAAAATGATAATTATATTAAATTCTTTATTTCCTGTATTTGCAATTATACTATTTGGCTATTTTGCTAAGCATTATAAATTCTTAGAATCTGGTTTTTGGCATTCTTGTGAACGTTTATCTTACTATATTCTCTTACCAATTTTATTATATCTTAGTATAGCAACTGGGTCTTATAAAGACATTACCGTGCTTACTGACATGATAAAAACAGGTATTCTCTCGCTAATTATTACTTGCTTACTGGTATTTTGCTGTAAATATATTTTCAATATATCCTCTCAAGATTTTACCTCTATAACCACAGGAACTATATGTCCCAATGGAGCATTTATTGGCATTCCTATTGCAATAGCAATATTTGGTAAAGAATATTTAGCTACTTACGCTTTATTACTTGGTTGTCTTAGCATTACATCAAACGCTATTGCAGTAATTATACTAAGTTATTACTCTCATAATAGCGGCAATGTATTTATCTGTGTTATAAAAAGAACAATTCGTCACCCACAAATAATTGCATGTCTATTAGGAATTATCAGCTCTTATATGGAAATAAATTTACCCAAGTCAATTTTTTCTACTCTAGAAATTATTAGTAAGGCTGCAATACCAATGGGACTAATAATTGTTGGAGGTGCTTTAGATATTAAAGCGATTAGAGGATCATGGAATCATATTTATCTAACAAGTTTTTTAAAATTAGCTATTTATCCAATAGTTTCTCTTTTTTGTATTAAGCTTTTTAATATAAGCTCAATTCAAGCAAAGATGCTAATGCTTTACTCTAGCCTACCAACTGGAACTGCAACTTATTTATTAGTAAAAAATATGAGAGGTAATTCCTATATTAGCGCAGGCATTATAGTACTTACCACAATTCTTGCTTTCTTTACTATGCTAATCATTCTTAATTATGCGATATAGTTTCTTAGCAATCTATACTGCAACTAACATATATTTAGTATTTAAATATTCCTCTATACCCATATAAGAACCTTCTCTTCCAAAACCAGATTGCTTGATGCCGCCAAAAGGAGCAACTTCCGTAGATAATATACCTTTATTTATTGCAACCATACCATATTCTAGTCGTTCTGCTATCTTCCAGCCCTTAGCAATATCTCCAATATAAATATAAGAAGCTAATCCATATAATGTATCATTAGCCATAGATATAACTTGGTCATCATTTTCAAACGCAATTAAAGATATAACTGGAGCAAATATTTCTTCATGAAAAATCTTCATCTCAGAACTTATATTAGAAATTATTGTTGGAATAAAACAATTGCCATGTCTTTTTCCACCGACAATTAACTTTGCTCCTTTTTGCAAAGCATCTGCAATTAAATTATCTACTTTATCTAAAGCTCCTTCACTAATTAATGGTCCTTGATTACTATCTCTATCCATACCATTGCCATAATTTAATTTAGCAACCTCTTTAGTCAGTTCTTTTAGAAATTTATTTTGTATGTCTTTATGAATAAAAATTCGATTTGCGCAAATACAAGTTTGTCCACTATTACGAAATTTAGCTATCATTAATCCTTCAACTGCTAAATTAATATCCGCATCTGCAAAAATTATAAATGGAGCATTACCTCCTAATTCTAAAGATAACCGCTTAACTGTCTGCGAACTCATTGCCATTAATTTTTTGCCTATTTCTGTAGAACCTGTAAAACTGAGTTTTTTTATATCATTGTGCGTGGCAAATATTTTACCAATCTCATCTGCTTGACCAGTTACTACATTAAATACTCCATCTGGAATACCTGCTTCCAAAGCAAGTTTTGCTAGCGCAAGCGCTGAGAAAGGTGTCTTACTAGCAGGTTTTAAAATCATCGTACAACCTGCTGCTAAGGCAGGCGCAACTTTTCTTGTAACCATAGCAGAAGGAAAATTCCATGGTGTAATCGCAGCACAAACACCAACTGGCTGTTTTGTAATAATAATTTTACTATCTTTTATAGGAGATGGAACAATGTCCCCATATATTCTTTTCGCTTCCTCTGCATACCATTCAATAAATGAGGCCGCATATTTTACTTCTGCTTGCGATTCTAATAATGGCTTACCTTGCTCCATTGTCATAATCATGGCTAAATCATCTATATGCTCTATTACTAAATCATACCATTTACGTAATAGGAATGATCTTTCTTTTGCAGATTTATTTTGCCATTCTGGTAAAGCTCTTTTTGCAACAGCTATAGCATGATTTATCATATCTGTTCCTAAAGATGGAACCGTTCCTATCCAACGGTGATCATAGGGATTTAATACAGTAATAACTTTATCATCATTTATATATTTTCCTGCTATTATCGCAGATTGAACAATTAGATCGTGGCGCATATTATATAAAAATCAGCTATTTGTTATATTTTAAATATTATTTTTTATAATACTAAACTAAGCAATATAATTGGTAAAGCTTATGCTGTAGAATAGAGCCCAAAACAAACATATTTAAAATAAAATTGCAGCTATATTAAAGACTATAAGAATCTTAAGATAGCAAAAAAGATTTTTGATATATTCCCCACAATTTATCAGATATTTTACAAGTCATATGAATAGTATTTTCCATATGATTATCGACTCTTTCTAGGACATCACTATTATTATATAGCCATGCTATTTGCTTGCCATCACTCATTTGTACATCAAGATGTTGAATTTTTTCTTCACTACCCAATTTACGATCAATTTGAAAAAATAAATCCTCTATACCTGTGTGTTTTAGAGCAGAAATTGCGATTGCTGTTTTTGGTAAATTTTGTAAATGTTCAGATTTTATTTTATCTAACAGATCCGTTTTGTTCAAAACTTCAACTACGTTATTTTGTAACCTGTCTTCACTAAGCAATGTTGTTAAAATATCAAGTACATCTTGCTTTTGCTCTTCGGTTGCATCATGAGCTATATCCCTTACATGTATTAAAAGATCAGCTTCACTTACTTCCTCTAAAGTTGCTCTAAACGCTGCAACTAATTCTGTTGGCAAGTTAGAAATAAATCCTACCGTATCACTTAAAATAATTTTTCTTCCCGACGGCAATTTCAACATACGCATAGTAGGATCTAATGTTGCAAATAATTTATCTTCAGCCAAAACATCTGCCTTAGTAAGTAAATTAAATAATGTTGATTTGCCTGCATTAGTATAACCAACCAATACCACTATAGGATAAGGAACTTTACGCCTTGCCTTACGATGTAAATCTCTACGATTTACAACTTTTTCAAGTTGTCTTTTAATTTTAAGAATTTTTTCAGCTATAGCCCTACGATCTGATTCTATTTGTTTTTCGCCAGGACCGCCCATTCCACCAGTACCGCCACGTTGTCTTTCTAAGTGAGTCCAAGACCTTACTAATCTTGATTTTTGATATTCCTGAGACGCTAGCTCAACTTGTAAAATTCCTTCATTGGTTCTTGCTCTTGAAGCAAAAATTTCAATTATTAAAGCAGTTCGATCTATTACTTTACTATTAAAAACTTTTTCTAAATTTCTCTGTTGAATAGGAGTTAGTACATCATTAAATATAATAAGTGGAATTTTATTGGCAGAAATAATAGTTTTTAATTCATCAACCTTACCACCACCAATATAAGTAGCTGGCACAACTTTATTTAATGGCACTTTTACTACTTCAAAAATTTCTAAGTCTATTGTCTTAGCTAATCTTATAGCTTCTTCAATTTTATAAGAAATCGTATAATTATTTTTTAGCTCAATATGCTTTAAATATGGATGTATAATTATAGCCTGCATAATATATATAAATACTCTTTATTGTAGTTCATTAATGGTGACTATAACATATTTATGAAAAAACATTAAGCCCTTACTCTATACTAAAATAAGATTAGTATAATTTATAAGTCTTTATGAAGAATTATTCTTCTATAAATTAGCAATAAATTGACCAAATTCATAATGATCAAGAAAATGAATATCAGGTTGACAATGCTTATACCTCTCATGGGTTGTATCATCATTACCATAAAATACAGCTTTCATATTACAATTATGAGCACATTCCATATCTGTTATACTATCGCCAACAATCCAAACCAAAACCGCAATTGTAAATCTAAAAGTATAGACACTGCGTAAAATCCGCCTGCGCGGGTGTGCATTTTACGCGGTGGTATCAAGTTAGAAAAAAAATCGTCCGTGTGTTGTTTGAGAAGACATGAACAAAT
>CAZTUN010000055.1:0-11307 GCA_964616845.1 uncultured Rickettsiales bacterium
ACTAATTGCTTCAAAGCCCATTTCGCTAGCTTCTTTTGCTATATATTCTCCATTATAGGCAGAAGGTTCGGTTTGAATTAATATACCAACGACTAAAGAGGCAAGATTTTTAAAGTGGCTAAGAAATTTTTTGATATCCCTTCCTTTGGTCATGCAAAATATCAAATATATAGGCAAAGACGGATCATTTTTTAAGTTTTCAGATAGTACATAAGCTCCTGCTTCATTATGAGCACCATCAATCCATAATTCCCACTTTGATTTAGGTGCAAATAATGTTGGTAGATAGCCATCGCTAATTCTTTGCATTCTTGCAGGCCAATATGCAGTTGTAATTCCTTTAGCAATATTGTCATCGCTGATATGAAATTTATTAAAATTATTTAGCATTTTAACTGCGCAAATAGCGTTACCAGCATTTACTATTTGATGATATCCAGATAAATTCGGTAGAGGATAAGAATATTTTATTTCCGTATGTGCATCAAAAAATATAAGCATATCATCTTCATATGTGCTATGCCAATCATATCCATAAGCATATAAATTTGTTTTATATATTTGAGCAAAATTTTCTAAAGTATCATGAACATTTTCTTCTTGTAAGCTTGAGATGCAAGGAACATTTTCTTTCATTATTCCAGCTTTTTCGCCTGCAATTAGCTCTACGGTTGGTCCTAAATATTCAGTATGATCTAGCGATATTGAAGTTATTATGGTTAGCATGGGATTTGCAATAACATTTGTTGCATCTAATCTTCCACCCAGTCCAGTTTCTAATAAGACTATATCTGCATTATTTCGTGCAAAAGCAAGAAAGGCTACAGCAGTTGTGCCTTCAAAGAAAGTTACATCAATATTATTTTCTTCCGAAATTATTCTACATTCTTCACATAGTTGGTATAAATAGTTGTCGTTAATGGTATCTCCAGCTAAAACAATTCTTTCGTTAAAATTAAGTAAATGTGGAGAGGTGTAAGCGTGAACTTTATAACCAGCTGCCTCTAAGATTGACTTTAGGAAGGCTATCGTTGAACCCTTACCATTAGTTCCTGCTACATGAATAACTGGAGGAATTGATTTATGAGGGTTTCCTAATTTATCTAATAAATTTAAAATAGGTTCAAGACCTAAATCTATAGTTGGTCTTTTGCCTATCATTTGTGGCCAGTGGGGCATGAAAACCATAAATTACCTAACATAAATTTTTGTGGATCTTAACATTATGTACTCTTAAGAAGTCGATATTAGCTAAACAAAGTATTTTAGATATTTCTAAGGTTTCAATATCCCTTTCTTTAGAAATATTTGGATATATTGAGCTTAAAAAAGATTTGCGAGAATGTCCAACCATTAATTTAAGATCATAAGATTTGATTCGGTTAATGTTATTAATTAAACATAATGATTGTTTTGCTGTTTTGCCAAAACCTATTCCTAAATCTATAATTATACGCTCTTTAGCAATTTGATGTTTATTTAGTAATTTAATTTTTTCTTCAATCCAAAGATTAATTACTTCAATAGGATCTTGTTCTTCGGCAATAGTTATATTTTGATTTGCAGGTATTCCCAAATTATGCATAATAATAAAAGTGGTATTAGTATTTTTTTTAGCAAGATTAATCATTTCTGGGCTACTAAATCCACTAACATCATTGATAATATCGATGCCTAAATTTATTGCTTTGGCAGCATTATTTGCATGATAACTATCAAGACTGCTCAGTACGCCATTTTTTTTGCAAAGCATAATTAAATCTTTAAGTAGTGGTTCTAAGCGTTGCCATTCTTCTAAAGGAGAAAGTTTATTAGCTGAAGGTCTAGTCGATTCTGCCCCTATATCTATAATATTAGCTCCATCATCAATTAATTTTTGGCAATGACTTAAGGCATTTTCTTTGGCAATGAATTTTGCGCCATCAGAAAATGAATCTGGAGTTATATTTAAAATTCCAACTATTTTGACCATAATTGAACGTGATTTGAGTTTGTAATATTTGTTGCTATTTCTTTAGCTATTTTTTTTAAAATAGGATGTTGCCAATAGGGAGCAATTTCTGCCAAAGGAATTATAGCAAAATCCCTTATAGCTAAATCTTTATGTGGTATTGTTAAATTATCTTCGTTCAGATAAAGATCATTATAAGTTAAGATATCTATATCAATTTGTCTTGGTGCCCATCTTTGTAGATTGTTATGACCAATTTGGCTTTCTATTTCTTTACATAAGGCTAGCAGTTCGTGTGGTGCAATTGAGGTTTTTATACTAATTGCCATATTTAAAAATTTAATATTCCATTCAGGAGGAGAGTTAGGAAGCATTAAGGCATCAGATTGATAAATTGATGATAGATTAGTTATGCTAACATATTGATTTAGCTTAGTTATAGCTGTATTAATATGGTTAATTCGATCTCCTAGATTAGAACCTAGCCCTAAGATTATCATTAAAATATTACCCTTATATGCTTGTATGTGTTATAAATTTAAGCATTAGTTATAAATTAGAAATAAGCTTTTAAGCTAGGTTAGTTAAAATGTCAAAACGTTATGCGTATGTTAATGATTCTTTTATAGAAGAAAATAATGCTAATATTCCTATAACAAATAGAGGTTTCTTGTTTGGAGATGGATTCTTTGAAACTATAAGATTTGAGGATAGGAAAGCTTGTTTCTTGGAATATCATATAGAAAGAATGGAATTTGCGCTTAAGGATCTTTTAATAGATAATATAGATATATTACAAAATATTCCTAAAATAGTTGAGCAAACTATTAGCTTGAATCCTTTAGATAATGGGTTACTTAGGATTACTATAACAAGAAATAGTGAAAGCATGGGGTATTTACCCAAAGACATAAATAATGCTAGTATTGTTGTGACAATTAGAGACTTGCCGACATCTAATTCTTTAGATGCTATAGATCTGTATGTTTCGTCTTTTGCTTATTGTGGAGTAAATAAATATAAATCTTTAAATGCAAAGCCGTATATTTTATCAAAAATTGAGGCGGTAAAAAATAGCTGTTTAGATGGTTTGCTAATAAATAAAGATGGTTATGTTTGCGAAACAAGCTCAGCAAATATATTTTGGTTTAAAAATGGTAAACTCTACACACCATGTCTTAGCCTTGGAATAGTTAGTGGTATAATTAGAAGAAGGATAATTGAAATTAATATATATCCAGTTAATACGGGCAAATATACTATTAACGATATAAAAGAAAGTCAGTTGGTATTTATCACCAACACAGCAAGGATGTTAACACCTGTTAAAACAATTATTTATAAAGAAAATAATTTTAGACTACCTCACGAAGATATGAATTTCATCGCTCAAGATATCCTTAGAGCTTTGGCTAGTTAATCTTATTCGATCTTCTGAAACTCCAAGATATTTTATTTGCTTTATAACTTGCTGAGAGTGTAAGTTTGCACTGGCTTGTGCGGTTTTATTCTCACTTGATGAGCCGCCATTAGGTATTACAGATACAATATCAAAAAACGTTTTAGGTTTTATTTTTAAAGACTGGTTAACTAATTGGGTTAAGGTTTTTTGATATTCTACATCATTTGTTTTAAACCTTATCACCATCGCTTCTTTTTGTAAGGATTGAGGTGCGGGAAGATCTGCGGCTAAAATGCTTAAAGTAACACTAAATGAGCATAAGAGTGAAAGTAGTAATATTTTGATTAATTTCATAGAAATACCTGTCAAATGATATTGCTTTTTGCACAAAAAGAGCAAGCGTTTAGCTAAAATATTGTTAATTTAAGAGGCTAGAATATAAACAAAAATTCATTTCGTCAAACTGCAAATTTTATGATTGAATAAATAGATTTTTAATATTTTATATATGTATCATATATATATCTTCCAATTTGCATATTTTTATGATATTATTCAATCCCTTCATTTAAGCTAAATGTTTTGTATTTTTTAAATATTTTAGTTGTTAGGAATAGTTGGGTTAAAAATTTAGCATTTATTTTTATACCTAAAACATATTGATTTTAAAAGTTAGTTATTGGTTTTTAATATTTTTAAGACCTATAATATATTATTTAACGTGAGAGGTTAAAATTATGTCAACACGCTCCGAATTTAAAAATGGTGATAAAGTTGTTTATCCTGCACATGGTGTTGGAGAAATAGTTGGTAAAGAAAAGCAGATAGTTGCTGGTATGGAACTTATGGTTTACGTTATTTCATTTCAAAAAGAAAAAATGACACTAAGAGTTCCTGTAAGTAGGGCTGCTGCATCTGGGTTACGAGCTTTAAGTAATGCAAAATTAGTTGATCAGGCAGTTGAAACTTTAAAAGGTCGTGCAAGACCAGGACGTGGTATGTGGAGTCGTCGTGCGCAAGAATATGAAGGAAAGATTAATTCAGGTGATATGATGTCTATAGCTGAAGTTGTTAGAGATCTTCATAAAAATGTTGATGATCCAGATCGCTCTTATAGCGAAAGGGTTATTTATGAAGCTGCGTTAGGACGTTTAGCTGGAGAGATGGCAGCTGTAGAATCTATACCTGTAGAAGAAGCAACTAAAAGACTAGAAAATGTTCTAAAATTACGTAAACCTGCTAATAGCAATAAGAAGATGAAGATAGTTGAAGAAGATGAAGTTGACTTTGCTTTAGTAGAAGATGAAGAGTTTGAAGCAGCTTAGTTTGTTTCTTAAGCGGTACTTGAGGATAATTAGCAAATATTATGTTTTGAGGAAAACTATAAAATTATAGTTTTCCTTACAAACAATTTTTTATTTTATAAGAAAATCTTTTAAAGCATTTATTACTGCCTTGTTATCTTCTTCTAATCCAATTGTAAAACGGATTGAATTTGGAAGACCATAATTTGCTACGGGTCTTGTTATAATTCCTCTTTCTAGTAAAAATAAATTAGCATCAGAGGCATTTTTCTTGGGATCATTAAATGTTGCTAAAATAAAATTGGCTATACTAGGGTGAGTTTGTAAACCAAGATTACGCAATTGCTTATCCATCCAATTTAGCCATTCTTGATTATGTTTTTTTGCTTTGATTATAAAATCTTGATCAGATAAAGCAGCTATTGCTGTAAATATTGCAGGACCTGAGACGTTAAAAGGTCCGCGTACTCTATTTAAAATATCGGCAATTTCAGTTGGACAATATGCCCAGCCAACCCTTAAATTAGCAAGACCGTATATTTTTGAGAATGTTCTAGTAACTACTGTATTATGACCTAGATCAACTACATCGATTCCATCGCTATAATCGTCAACAAAAGCGTATTCACAATATGCTCCATCTAAAACAAGTAAAATATCTGGTCGCAATCTTTTTCTTAAATCTAAAATCTCTGACTTGGTTAGATAGCTTCCAGTTGGATTATTTGGATTAGCAAGGAAAACAATTTTTGTTTTTGGGGTTACAGCTTTAATCAAAGCCTCGATGTCGGTTTTAAGATTTTGTTCTGCTACGGGAATTGGATTTGCTCCAACAGTCATAGAGGAGATAGGATACATTAAAAATCCATATTGGCTATATAAAACATCATCGCCAACGCCAGAATAAGCAAGGCAAATTAAAGAAATTATCTCATCTGAGCCTGCGCCGCAAACAATCTTATTTGGATCTAGTCCGTATGTTTTGCCAATTTCTTGATTAAGGAGATTTGCTTCTGGATAGCGGTGTAAAATATTAGAGCAGTTTGTGTATGCAAATATTGCCTTTTGACTTGAGCCGAAGGGATTTTCATTGGAAGATAGTTTAATAACTTTTTGATTATTTCCAGTTTTAGATAAACCCGGTTTATAAGGGCTGATTTTTAGGATAGTTTCTTTTGGTTGTGGTGTTTGCATGACTTTTAAATAGTTTTTTTTGTTAATAATGATAATATTCCTAGCTTACAATTTCCTTGTACTTTATATAGTAGTAATACAAGATTATAAAGAGATTTATGGTAGAAAAAATAAGTGACAAATTTGGACCTAGCTATAGGGAAGTAGAAATAGGAGACATACTATATCTAGCCCAAGATAGATCTCTGCGCCTTGATTGCGGCAAAGAGATTAGTAACTTTCCTATGGCATATAAGACTTATGGTAAGTTAAATGCCAATAAAGACAATGCAATATTGGTATGTCATGGTCTTACAGGGGATCAATACGCAGCTCAAATACATCCTGTTACAGGAAAAGATGGCTGGTGGAATAATATTATAGGTTCAGGTAAAATTATAGATACGGATCGCTATTTTGTGATATCAAGCAATGTAATAGGTGGCTGTATGGGATCGTTTGGTCCTAAAACTATAGATGAATCTACTAACAAGCCTTATGGAATTAATTTTCCTGTTATTACAATTTCTGACATGGCTAAGGCACAAAAATTACTTGTGGAATATTTTGGTATAAAAAAGCTATTTGCGGTCATTGGTGGATCAATGGGTGGGATGATCGCCCTAGAGTGGGCGGTTAGATATCCAGAAATGGTTTTATCTTGTATTGCTATTGCCGCATCAGCTAGACATACAGCACAAAATATTGCTTTTCATGAAATAGGCAGGCAGGCAATAATGGCAGATCCTGAATGGCGTTCTGGAGAATATATATTGAATCGCACTTATCCTTCTAAGGGATTAGCTATTGCAAGAATGACTGCTCATGTAACATATTTATCTGAATCAGGACTGCATCGTAAATTTGGTCGTGGTTTGCAAGATAGAGACTATATAACTTATGGCTTTGATGCTGATTTTCAAGTTGAGAGCTATTTACGTTATCAGGGTTATAGTTTTGTTGAACGCTTTGATCCCAATTCATATTTATATATTACAAGAGCTATGGATTATTTTGATTTAGTATCAGAATATAATGGAAGATTAGCAAATGGCTTCTTGGGAACTAAAACTAAATTTTGTATAATATCATTTTCAAGTGATTGGTTATTTCCGACATCCGAGGCTAAAATTATAGTTCATGCTTTAAATGCTGCTGGAGCTAAGGTTAGTTTTGTTGAGGTAGATACAGATAAAGGTCATGATGCATTTTTGTTAGAAGAACCTGAATTTAGTAAAACTTTAGATGGTTTTATAAAGGGGTTAGAGCGTGAAAAAAGATAATAATTTGCGATTAGATTTGTTTAATTTGGCAAGCATGGTAAAAAATCATTCTAGTGTTTTAGAGCTTGGCTGTGGAGACGGTCAATTACTACAATATCTGGTTGATGTTAAAAAAATTGATGGAAGAGGGATAGAAATATCTCAAGCAGGAGTTAGTAGCTGTGTACAGAAAGGTCTTATAGTTATTCAAGGTAATGTAGAAACCGATCTTATACATTATCCAGATAAAAATTTTGATTTTGTTATATCATCTCAGGTCTTGCAAGCTACAGTAAATCCAAAAGAAGTATTAAAAGAAATGTTAAGAATAGGTAGGCATGTAGTAATTTCTTTGCCTAATTTTGGTCACTGGAAAAATAGGATACATTTATTATTCAAGGGGACAATGCCCGTAACAAAGACTTTATCGTACCAATGGTATGAGACACCAAATATACATTTTTGTACTACCAAAGATTTTGAAGTTCTATGCCAAGAATTGGAGGCGAAAATAGAGAAAAAAATGTATTTAAGTGATAATGGTAGTATTATACCAAAATTATTACCCAATGTATTAGCTGATAAAGCTATATATTTAATAAGGTCCAAGAAATAGTTATGAATATAGCTTCGTTTATTGTAGTTTTTGCCATATTTTGGTGTTTTATACTTTTTATGATATTGCCAGTTGGCATAGTTAGAGAAGATATTGTTCAGCAAGGTAATGATCCTGGTGCCCCTAAAGATGCTAAGATTACTAAGAAAATTATTATATCTGCAATTATATCTATTTTAGGTTCTTTATTATATTTTTACTTGCTTAAAAAAGGATTTTTGGATTTTATTAATATAAGACAGTAGTTTTATTAATTTTTTTGGTATATTTAATCAAAGAAGAAATAATAATTCTAAGAGGAAAATAAATTGAGATTATCGCATTATTTTATTCCTGTAATAAAGGAAAATCCAGCTGAAGCAAGTATAGTATCGCATCGTTTTATGCTCAGAAGTGGTATGATAAGACAATTATCCGCTGGGATATATAACTGGCTTCCTTTAGGCTTGGAAGTTTTAAATAATGTTGCCTCTATTGTACGTCAAGAAATGAATAAGGCTGGAGCAGTAGAAATATTAATGCCTACAATACAGCCAGCAAAGCTATGGCAAGAATCAGGCAGATATGATGCTTATGGCAAAGAAATGTTAAGAATTATCGATCGTCATGATAATGAAATGCTTTACGGACCTACCAATGAAGAAATTGTAACAGATATTTTTAGGCAGAATGTTAAAAGTTATAAAAATATGCCTCTTAATTTATATCAATTGCAGTGGAAGTTTAGAGACGAGATTAGGCCTAGATTTGGCTTAATGAGGGGGCGTGAATTTTATATGAAAGATGCGTATAGCTTTGACCTTAGCTATGAAGACGCTAAAAAATCATATGACAATATGTATTCAACATATTTAAGAATTTTTAAGAGGATGGGACTAATTGCTATTCCGCTTAGAGCAGATAGTGGAGCAATAGGTGGCGATCTGAGTCATGAATTTCAAATTTTGGCTAAAACAGGAGAAAGTGCTCTATACTATGATGTTGAATTTGAAGAAATGATAAGTAAAGGCAATGTTAGTATACAAGAATTGCAAAATCTTTATGCGGCTGTAGATGAGAAACATGATCCAGATAATTGTCCTGTAAAAAGCGATCGTCTAAAATCTCAACGCGGTATAGAGGTTGGGCATATATTTTATTTTGGTCAGAAATATACCTCAAGTATGAATGTGCATATAGATGACGGTAAGGGTGGTAAAATATGTCCACATATGGGATCTTATGGTATAGGTGTATCTAGGTTAGTTGCAGCAATTATAGAATCAAGTCATGATGATTTAGGTATTATTTGGCCAGAAGAAGTTGCGCCATTTAAGGTTGGGCTAATTAACCTAAAAACAAATGATGCTGAAGTTACCAAGGTTTGTGATGAGTTGTATAATAGGCTTATATCTTCATCTTATAAAGTTTTATATGACGATACAAATGAAAGTGCTGGTAAGAAGTTTGCTAATATGGATTTAATAGGATTGCCTTGGCAAATAAGTATTGGACCTAGAGGAATAAAAGATGGTGTAGCAGAACTTAAGAATAGAAAAACTGGTGAAAAACACGAACTATCTTTTGAATCTGCTTTAAATAAATTATTAGCAAAATAGATTAGGAAAAATTCTATGTGTATTTCCTCGCTTGAACTCATGATTGCTTTTAGGTATTTGCGTGCCAAAAGAAAAGAGGGGTTTATTTCAGTTATAACAGCATTTTCATTTATAGGTATAATGCTTGGAGTTGCTACGCTTATTATTGTTATGGCTGTTATGCAAGGTTTTAGAGAGGAAATAACTAGTAAAATACTTGGGTTTAATGGTGATATTAACATATCTTTACCAGCAGAGCATGGGATAAAAGATTATTCTAATCTTATAGAACAGGTTAAGAAAGTTCAAGGAGTGGTAAAAGCTACTCCAGTAATACAAGGTCAGGTTATGGCATCTAACGGCTCTAATGCTACTGGAGCTATGACATATGGCATAAATTTTGATGATATTAAGAAGAAGAAACTTATTGCAAATAATATAAAATATGGAAAATTAAGTGCCGATGATGATGGTCTCATTGTAGGGTTGCAGTTAGCAAGAACTTTAGGTCTTAATGTCGGTGATGAATTAAGACTAATTTCTCCATCTGGTAATGCAACTATTCTAGGTACAATGCCTAGAATAAAGACCTATAGAGTGACAGCCTTATTTGACTCTGGCATGTATGAATATGATAATACTACTATATTTATGTCGCTTAAATCAGCACAAATATTTTTTAGATATCCAAATTCAGTTACGACAATTGAAGTAGTTACAGAAAATCCTGATAAAGTAAATGTTATTGGTGATAGAATCAGTCAAAATATCGATGGAAAATATTATATACAAGATTGGCAAATGCTAAATGCCAGTCTCTTTAATGCATTAAAAGTAGAAAGAACTGTAATGTTTTTAATACTTACACTTATAGTATGTGTTGCCGCCTTTAATATTGTTTCAAGTTTAATTATGTTAGTAAATGATAAGCGCAAATATATTGCAGTATTAAGAACTATGGGAGCAACCAGAGCTATGATATTGAAAATATTTTTTATTTGTGGAGCTACGGTAGGAATAACAGGAACATTAGCAGGATTTTTACTAGGAATAAGTTTTGCAAGCAATATAGATAAAATTAAGAATTTTATTGAAAAGTTAAGTGGACAAAGATTGTTTGATCCTGTGGTTTATTTTTTATCACAATTACCTGCAAAAGTAGAAATGTCAGATGTATTATTATCTGTTGGTATGGGGATAGTTCTTTCTTTACTTGCAACAATTTATCCTGCGCTTAAAGCTTCAAGACAAGATCCGGTAGAGGTATTACGTTATGAATAACAAAGTCATTCTTTCTGCAAAAGATATAGTTAAGAACTTTATTCAAGGTGACAGAACTATAAAAGTTCTCAATCAGGCAACTCTTGAAATAAAGTCTGGAGAGATTTTAGCTCTAGTAGGACCAAGCGGAAGTGGTAAAAGTACATTTTTACAAATAGCAGGCTTATTAGAAAAGCCAGATGAAGGAGAGATAATAATTAATGGAATAAATTGCAGTAATGCTGATGATAAAACCAGAACTAACATAAGAAAAAATGAAATTGGAGTGATTTATCAATTTCATCATTTATTGCCTGAATTTTCTGCATTAGAAAATGTTGTGATCCCACAAATGTTAAAATCTGTTTCTAAAAAACAAGCTCAAGAAAAAGCGCAAGAACTACTTACAATAATGGGGTTGGCTCATAGACTTAATCATAGACCAGCAGAATTATCTGGTGGAGAGCAACAAAGAGTTGCTATATCCAGAGCTTTAATAAACAAACCTAGTTTATTGCTTGCAGATGAACCTACAGGAAACTTAGATCCTCATACTGCAGAAGATGTATATAATTTATTATTAACAACTGCAAGGTTGCAGCAAGTTGCAATCTTATTTGTTACTCATAATATGGAATTAGCAAAAAGAGCCACAAGAGTGGTTAAGATTATTGATGGCACATTATGTGAGTAATTAGGGTAGATCTTCGCTTGTGAAAAAGTCTCTTTTTGTTATCCATTAAAGAAAATCATGACTTCCGT
>CAZTUN010000056.1:0-10880 GCA_964616845.1 uncultured Rickettsiales bacterium
TAGAGCAAGGTAAAGATGAAATAGTTGCAGTTTATACTCAAGCACAAAAACAAGCAGGTAGAGGACAAAAGATTAGTTATACTCCTGTTCATAAATTTGCTTTAGAGCATAAAATACCTGTCTTTACTCCTGAAAAATTAAGAGAAGAAAGTCAATTAGAACAATTTAAAATATTAAAAGCTGACTTAGTAGTGGTTGCAGCTTATGGACTTATTATCCCTAAATCATTTTTAGATTTGTGTTATTTCATTAATATACATGCTTCTTTACTGCCAAGATGGCGTGGAGCTGCCCCAATTCAGTGGGCTATATTGTCTGGAGATAAGCAAACAGGTATTTGTATAATGAAAATGGATGTTGGTTTAGACACGGGAGATGTTATATTGCGGCAAGAAATTGTAATAGATGAGAAAATAAATGCAGGAATGTTACATGATAAATTAGCTCAACTTGGTGCAAATCTTTGCCTAGAAGCGATAGAACAAATTAAAGCCGATAAGATAAATTTAACTATTCAAGATTCTAATTTTTCTACTTATGCCAATAAAATTACTAAAGATGATGCTAAGCTTGATTTTAGTGATGATGTTTTAAATATTGAGCGCAAGATTAGAGCATTTAGTCCATATCCTGGAGCTTGGTTTTTGCATAATCAAGAAATAATAAAAATACTAGAGGCAGAGTATAAAATAGATCAGCATAATATAGCTATAGGTAGTATAAATAATTCTAATTTTACTATTGCCGTAAAAAATGGTTTTATATTGCCAAAATTAGTACAAAGACAAGGTAAAAAAATAATGGCAATAGAAGAATTTTTAAGAGGATATAGGCTATGAAATTTGATTTAGTAATAAAAAATGGAACTTGTATATTACCAAGTGGCGAAGTACTTGCAGATATTGCTATTGAGTCTGGAAAAATTGTCGAGATTGGCAAAATAGATAGTAATCTGGCTGCAAAAACTATAAATGCCAGTGGATTGCATGTTTTACCAGGAATTATTGATTCGCAAGTACATTTTCGTGAGCCAGGACTTGAGCATAAGGAAGATTTAGCTCATGGAACGAAAGCGGCAATATTAGGTGGTGTTACTAGTATATTTGAAATGCCAAATACTAATCCACCAACTACCAGTAAAGATGCTTTAGCTGATAAATTACAACGTGCAAGTAAGACTGCATGGTGTAACTATGCTTTCTTTGTTGGCGGAACTCCAGATCCTAATATTAATTGGCATGAGCTTGAAATGTTACCTGGTTGTGCTGGTATTAAAATATTTATGGGTAGTTCAACAGGAAGTTTATTAGTAGCAGAAGATGAAGCATTAACACAAATTTTATCTCAGACAACAAGAAGAGTTGCGGTGCATGCTGAAGATGAACAAAGGTTAAAGCAAAGACATCATATCGCTATAGAAGGTGCTCACCCAAAATATCATCCAATTTGGCGTGACGAACAGACGGCTTTATTTGCAACGACAAGAATCTTGCGTATTGCAAGAACTTTAGCAAAACAAATTCATGTCTTGCATGTTACAACAAAAGAAGAAATGGAGCTATTGGCAAAGAATAAAGATATAGCAACTGTAGAATCGTTGCCACAACATCTTACATTTAATAGTAGTGACTATGATCGCTTAGGCACAAGATTACAAATGAATCCTCCTATAAGGGCGCAAGAACATCAAGATGCATTATGGCATGCATTAAATGTTGGAATTATTGATGTGATTGGTTCAGATCATGCGCCACATACGTTAGAAGAAAAAGCAAAAACTTATCCTAATACTCCTTCAGGTATGCCAGGAGTACAAACTATTCTTCCTATTATGTTAAATTTTGTTAACCAGGGTAAATTATCATTATTAAGGCTGGTTGATTTATTATCAACAGGACCTGCACGTGTATATCAAGCAATAGGTAAGGGAAGAATTGCCGTAGGTTATGATGGAGATATTACTATAGTTGATATGAATAAAACCTATACTATTGATGATAAAGATATGGCAACTAAGTGTAAATGGACTCCATTTCATGGCATGACAATAAAAGGTAAAGCAATTTATACTATTATTGGAGGGCGTATAGTAATGCAAGAAGATGAAATTATAGGTATTGCTGGTGGTAAGGCGGTTAAATTTATACCAACATTACGTGGTAAATAATATGGTGGTATTTATAATAGAAATTTTATTTAAAATATATAAATATACTATTTCACCTTTGCTTGGAACTAACTGTAGATTTACTCCAACATGTTCGGAATATTGTGTTGAAGCATTTAGAAAATTTAATTTTATTAAAGCTACATTTTTATCCATAAAAAGAATTTTACGCTGTAATCCATTTGGTGGTAGTGGCGAAGATTATTGCAAATAAAAATGTAATATACATGTATCATCATTGTGATTGCTAAGGTTATAATTACCTTCAATAATGCAGCTTGCTTTTGCTTGCTCTTTTCCGTCTATTGCTCGTATAGTTCCAGTTAAAGGATTGCCGTCATCATATTTACTATCTATTTCATAAGCTTGTTTAGTTGTAAATGCTCCATAATTGCTTTGATTATCAATAATTTTGCTAATAATAAGATATAGTTTATTATTTTCACTAATATTACTACTAGCCTCAAAATAAACATTCTTAAACGAAGTTTTATATAAACCGTCTTTACCAGTAGTTTTTCCGTCGTAACTACCTTCAATTAGGGTGGCTGCTGCTAAATGTTGCCAGAAAAGCAATTGTTCGTTACGTGGTGGGCTAGTTAAATTAGATTCAATAATACCATTACCGTTTCCGTTACCGCTTCCAAGACCATCTGCAATTTTATTGCCAATTTTAGTTTCCCCAAATATGGTTGAGGCATTATATAAGTCACCGGGGATTCCACCATAAGAAGTTTTAAAATTATTAACAGCATTGTTAATACTGCCTACTTGTTCAACGATTTGATTGAGTTGTAGGCGTTGTTTTATACTCTGTCCTGCGATTATGGCGGCGGCTAATAGTGCAATAATCGTTATGGAAATACTTAATTCTACTAAGGAGAATGCTTTACAAGATCTTAGATTATGCATATAAAATTAGCCTTAAAATGGTTTAAAAATATTGACCAGTAGCATTAATATAATTTTTAATTATCTTTAAATAAATATCATATAAATAATTTATGTTTAACGCCCTTAGTGACAGTTTCAGTAATATTTTCCAAAAACTAAAAGGTAAAGCTTTTCTTGATGAAAGTGATGTCAATGATGCCTTAAGGAGTGTAAGAGTTGCTCTTTTAGAAGCAGATGTGGCCTTACCAGTAGTAAAAGATTTTATTGATCAAGTGAAGCCAAAGGCAATTGGTGAAGAAGTAATAAAGAGTGTTTCTCCTGCTAATTTAGTCGTAAAAATAGTTCAGGATAATTTAATAGAATTTTTAGGAAAAGACGTAAGCGAGTTAAATCTCAATACTAAACCGCCAGCTATTATAATGATGGTTGGTTTACAAGGTTCTGGTAAAACAACATCTGCGGCAAAATTAGCTAATCGCTTAAAAACTAAACAGGGAAAAAAAGTTCTACTTGCGTCACTGGATATTTATCGTCCAGCGGCTCAAGAACAGTTAAAAATATTGGCAAGTCAAATAGGCGTTGATTTTCTTCCAATCCAAGAACCAAATATACCATTATCTATAACTAAAAGAGCATTAGATAAAGCAACTATAGAATCTTATGACGTTTTAATATTGGATACGGCAGGAAGACTTCATATAGATAAAGAATTAATGGAAGAGTTGCAGCAAGTTAAAAAATTAAGCCAACCAATTGAAACTTTGTTGGTAGGTGATGCTCTTACTGGTCAAGATGCTGTAAATATTGCAAAAGAATTTAATACTCAAGTTGGCATTACGGGAATAATACTTACTCGTATTGATGGTGACTCAAGAGGTGGAGCTGCTTTATCAATGAAGCATGTATCTAACTGTCCAATTAAATTTGTAGGTGTTGGAGAGAAGATATCTGAGTTTGAGCAATTTTATCCTGAAAGAATAGCTTCGCGTATCTTAGGTATGGGAGATGTAGTTTCTTTGGTTGAAAAAGCAATTGAGGCAGTTGCAGAAGAAGACACTAAAGCAATGGAGAAAAAATTACGTCAGGGACGTTTTGATATGAATGACTTGGCAAAGCAATTATCTACCTTACGTAAATTAGGAGGAGTTGGTGGGTTTATGGCGATGTTGCCAGGTATGGGTAAGTTAAAAGAAATGGTTAATGAAAGTGATGTTGATGATAAGAGAATTAAAAGAGTAGAAGCCATTATTTCATCAATGACTAAACAAGAAAGAGCCTACCCTAATATATTAAATGGTTCGCGTAAAAGAAGAATTGCTGCTGGTGCTGGAGTTGAGGTACAAGATGTTAATATGGTTATAAAACAGCATAAGCAAATGGAGGGCATGATAAAAAAAATTAGCAAGATGGATAAAAAATCAATAATGCGCTCTGGTATTGGTGGAATGCTAGGTAAAATACCTAAAAGACCTAATGGTTAGTGATAAAAAGGATAGCTCTAGATTACTTTTTTAGTCGCTTGTGAAAAAGTCTCTTTTTGTTATCCATTAAAGAAAATCATGACTTCCGTTCCTCATTTACGATCAAGTAAACTGCGGTACGGCTTCATAATTTTCTTTCATGTATATTCAAAAATAGCCATTTTAACAAGCATTCACCACAAAATCTTTTGCAAGCTTTTGTAGTTTAGTCTGCTGATTTCTGATAATTTATTTCCCATGAAAATATTATATAGCCTAATCTAAGAGTGGCTCGTAGACTTTTTCACGGCAGACTTTTTATTTATAAATCTTTCCAATTAGTTCCATTACCAACATCAACCAAAAGAGGTACTTTTAGTTGTAAAATATTTTCCATTGTTTGTTTCATTACTTTACTGATTTCATCAACTAATTTGTTTGGTACTTCAACGATTATTTCGTCATGTACTTGGAGTAATATTTTGGCTTCAGGATATTTCTTTGTAAAAATATTATGAAGTTCAATCATCGCAAGTTTTACAATATCAGCTGCTGTTCCCTGTAAAGGAGCATTAATTGCGGCACGTTCAGAAAATTGTCTGACGAGGTTATTCTTATCGTGAATTCCTTTTATATAGCAACGTCTGCCTAATAATGTTTCAACATAGCCATTATTATGGGCAAAGACTTTTGTATCTTGCATATATTGGGCTATGCCAGGATATTGTTTGAAATAATTATTTATATAGTCGCTTGCTTCATTTTTGCTAATGCCCAGTCTGGTTGCAAGACCAAAACTACTAATTCCGTAAATAATTCCAAAATTGATTGCTTTAGCTTTTCTTCTTAATTGTTCGTCAATTTCATTTAGAGGAATTTTAAAAATTTGACTTGCAGTTATGGCGTGAATATCTTTTTTATCGCAAAAAGCCTCTTGCAGAGTTTTTATATCAGCAATATGGGCAAGTAGTCGTAATTCTATTTGAGAATAATCAGCCGATATTAATTTACAATTATCGTCTGCGATGAAAACTTGACGTATTTTATTTCCAAGTTCGGTACGTACAGGTATATTTTGTAAATTAGGATCTGAAGAGCTTAATCTACCTGTATTTACTGCTGCCATTGAATAGTTAGTATGTACTCTTTGATCTGATTTTATTTGTTTTGCCAAAGAATCTGTATAGGTATTTTTTAATTTAGATAAGCTACGCCATTGTAAAATTAAGTCAGCAATTTCAATGCCATCTTCACTTAATTTTTCAAGTACGTTAACGTCAGTAGAAAAACTATCAGTTTTTTTAGATTTTTTCCCACCACTTAATCCCATATCAACAAATAATATCTCCCCCAGTTGTTTAGGTGATGCAATATTAAATTCTTTGCCACTAAGATGAAAAATTTTTTGTTCAAGTTGCAAAATTTCGTTATGGAATATTTCAGATAATGTTTTTAGCAATAATGGATCAAGTTTGATGCCATTTTTTTCCATATTAAATAAAACATCAATTAGAGGTTTATCTAGGCGATAATATAGAGAGCAAGCTTTGTGAGTAAATATTTTTTGCTTTAAGGGTAGGTATGATTGTAAAATAATTTTTACAGAGCTAATTAGATGATTATTAATTTCATCTAAAGTAGATTTTTTATTGATGGCAGGATATTCGTCATTTTCTATATTTAGACAATTAGCCCCAATTCCCAGCAAACTATGTTCATATAATCCAGCACCAGTACAATAAGACATCAACATAATATCTTCATAAGGCTCTATTACTAGATTATGTGGTAAGATTTTAAGTAGTTTCTTTATATCATAAATTAATTTTATAATTGAATTATCAATTAATATCTCCTTTAAGCTAAATAGTGCTTCAGATAAAGTAAAATTATTTTCATTATTAATATTTTTAAATAAAGTTGCCTGAATCATTTTATCTTGTTTGCTAAGATTTAATATAGCAATATTACCGTCGTTGCAGGCAAGGCTTAAGGAATCAATATCACTATTATCTGAATTATATTGACAATGAATTGCCAATAAAGAAATGTTTTTTAAATTCTTTTTCCATAAAGAAAATTCTTGTTGAGTAGAAATAATGGTAATTGGGTTAGATGTTTGCGGTGGATTTGATTTAAGATCTTGTGAAATAGAATTAATTTGGCTAATTTTATTATTTAGTTGAATGTTATCAGCCTTGTTTATCTTTTCTAATAAAGCTTTGAAACCATTATTAATTAGAAATTTATTTAAAATATCTCTATTAAAAGGTTTTATAGCTAGCTCTTTTATGGCAATAAGTTCAGGTACGTTATTATCGAGTCTAATGAGTTTTCGAGATAACATGGCCTTATCTTTATTGTCAGCTAAGGCATTGCGTCTTTTATCTTGTTTGACGCTAGAAATTTTTGCATAAATTTCGTCTAAGTTGCCTAATTCATTAATTAGCTGTGCGGCTGTTTTTATGCCAATACTGGGTACGCCCGGAACGTTATCAGACGAATCGCCAGTTAAAGAAAGCAGATCAAGCATCTTATCTGGAAGTACGCCGTATTTTTCTTTTACATCTTCGGCAGTTATATAACGTTGTTTTATGGGATCAAATAAAGATACATTATCATTAATTAGTTGAGTTAAGTCTTTATCAGCAGAAATAATAGTGACTTTAATTTTTTCTTCTGTCGCAATTCGTGCATAAGTTGCAATTAAATCGTCTGCTTCAAAACCATTTTTATCTATTGCGGCAACATTAAAACTATTTACAGCTTCTCTCACAAGAGAAAATTGAGGAATTAAATCATCAGGTGGGGAAGGTCGATTTGCTTTATATTGTTCGTAAATATCGTTACGAAATGTTTTTTTTCCAGCATCAAATATAACGGCTAAATAATCTGCTTCATGATTATGGAGTACTTTTAATAACATATTGACAAAGCCATATACTGCGCCAACAGGAGTCCCTTGAGGATTAGTAAATGGAGGCAATGAATGATATGCTCTGAATAAAAAGCCATATCCATCAATTAGCAATAATTTTTTGCTTGAGTTTTTTTGTTCAGTCATATCTTTCCTTTTGTCCTATAACAAATCCAAGATATAATCTAAGCAATAAAACTTTACCACCATAAATTTATTTATTCATTTGGCTTGTATCTTCGTCATCTTGCTCTCCAGATGCTGGAGCCGCAGGTAATTTAGATGAAGGAGAAGAATTGGCAGGTGGATTTTTTGTCTTTTGCTCTAGATTAGGTAAGTTTTTTTGTTTTACAGGTAAAGGAATAAAATCTTTAGGCAAAGAAGAATTTAAAGAATTATCGCCAGAGCCTTTTTGTATCGGCTTACCATCGCAATCTAATAAATCATATATATTTTTTAAATAGTTAATTCTTTGTGTGGCATTTTTTACAGCGGTAGAGCCATCCATATATCCGGCAAACCAGCAGGTTGGCATAAAGGCTTCGCCTAAAGTTATGCGTTTGCCTTGTTGTCCAAGGCTGCGATAATGTTCTGCTTCATTTATTTCCAAGATAACATCTTTGCAAGTAAGTTTCTTGTCACTTTTTTGAATTGGAGCTATAGCAACTGGAGTATTGCAATTACAAGAAGCTAGCGTAATTGCAGAAAATAAATAACAGAAGGTTAAAATAAAATTTTTGACTATATTTTTCTTCATAAATCCTCAATCTTCACTGTTTAACCTTATAACATAAATATAAAAATCAAAATACGTCCGATGCGGTTTAAAGTTTTTATTTCAATAAAAGCAATTAATTTTGCTCGGACGTATTAATTTTTAAATTATAGATTATTTATAATCATCTTCATCAATATGCGTGCGCTCATAATTTTCATGACGTTCTTGTGCTTCAATAGAAAGAGTTGCAATTGGTCGTGCTTCAAGTCTTCTAATACCAATTTCGTCACCAGTTTCTTCGCAATAACCATAAGTGTCATTTTCTATTCTAAGTAAAGCAGCATCAATTTTATCAATTAATTTTCGATAACGATTTCTAGTGCGTAATTCAATAGAAGCATCAGCTTCCACTGAAGCGCGATCGTTAAAATCAGCTTCCTGCCAGTTTTCTTCTTTTAAATGATTTAATGTATCCATTGATTCGTTTAATAATTCTTCGCGCCAATTTAATAATTTTCTTTTAAAATATTCCAACTGTTGTGGACACATATATTCTTCTTTGTCACTGGGCTTATAATTATCTGGTAGGTCTATTTTTAAATTATTTTTCTTTTTGTTATTAGTTACAACCATTATCAAATATCCTCATTTTTATTAATATCTAATTTATAAGGTGATTAAATATACAGATTTTTTTAAAAAATGCCAGTTCATATAGTTGTAATGAATATTATTGTAATTAACTTGTAGCATAATTATGCTTAAATTGCATAGATTTGTAGATTTTAATCTTAATAGTTATAGTATTTAGGCTAATAAATAATATTAGTTTTGTCTGTTTAATAAAAGCTCTTGCCTTTATTTTTATCTTCTGATAGAAGCTTGAAAACATGATTATAGACAATATAGTCTAATGCTTAAAGTTTAGCTTTAAAGAAAACTAGATAAAAATGGGTTCTTTGAGAGTTAAAAAACAACTAAAAAATAAATTTTTTTAGTTGCTGGCATTTTAAAAAGTTTGAAAAAATTAATAACACTATTTAAGTTAAGGACTTACTATTATGAAAAAAATTATATGCAATATGCTAGTTAGTATGTTTGTAGTACTTTCTGCTGCTACTGTTTTCGCTCAAGATAATGCTGCTGCTCCTGCTGCTGCGGCTGCTCCAGCTGCTGAAGCTGCTGCTGCTCCTGCTGCTGAAAAAGCTGCTCCTGCTGCTGAAAAAGCTGCTCCTAAAGCTAAAAAAGCTAAAAAGCACAAAAAAGCTAAAAAAGCTAAAGCTGCTCCTGCTGCTCCTGCTGCTACAACTGAAGCTCCTAAAGCTAACTAATTTAGCACTGGTTATACAGTTTATAAAAGGTCGCTCATATTTATGGGCGGCCTTTTTTCTTTAGTACTTGAAAAACAAGATTAGTTAACTTATATTGCTGTTTAGTTGTTGTAGAACTTATTGATTATTATCTAGCAATTTTGTTTTATGACTTTAAGGGTTATAAAACATTAAATTAGCTTAATTTGTTTAGGAGAATATTTTATGAAAATACGTTATTTGTCGATCGTTGTGTTTGCTGCTATGGCTTTATTATCAGCTTGTAGTCACGATAATGCCCAAGAAAAACAAAATGCTATGATTATGCAGAGTAATCAAATAGCTAATGAGGCTAGGGCTCAGGCGGCACAAGCGGTTTCTGATTCTAAAGCGGCTGCTTCTGCGGCGGAAAGAGCTGCAAAAGCAGCGCAAGAAGCTAGTGACAAGGCAGACCGTATTTTCCGTGAATCGCAAAAAAAATAGTTTTATCTCAAAGAATTAAATAAATTTAAAAATAGGTTAAATTTTTTAATTTAGCCTATTTTTTTTAATAAAGCGAAAGTTTATTATTAGGCCGTAAATGTCTAAACAAAAACCAGAAAAACTTGTAAAATCTAAATTAGTTGATAATTTACAAATAAAAGCAAGCAATAAGCGAAGGCTTTGGAATGAGTCGTTAATAAAACCTGATTTTTTAGAGATGATTATTAATGTTTTTCGTGCCAATCAAAATGATGAAAAACAACGTAGTTCGTATAGTCAAAAACGTACCCTTGAAAAATATAATAAAGAAGAACAATTTACTAGTAGGCAACGTGAGCAAATTAGAGAGAAATCTAGAGAAATATCCGCATCTACAAATATTGAAGAGACAATAGAAGATTCTAATGAGCTAAAAGAGCAAAAACGTAAGAAAAAGCGTAATTTATTTTTACAATTATTGCAAGGAATTGGTGCTTTAGTACAAAATATATTAAGGGCGAATAAAATTGAGCAAGTTGAAGGTAAATATGTAGCAGAAAATCAATCGCCTAATATTGAAACTTTAAAGAAACAAGAGCTTGAGAATGTAGCTGCAAGTAAGCAAAGAAACAATTTTGATTTTAAAGGTGCGGCGGTAGAGGAGTGGGGTGTTGCATCTGAGGTTGAAAAGCAAGTTGCAGCAAGACATGGAGATAAAATGGCTGGAATTGTCCCCGGTTCTGCTGGATATGCCGCAAAAGAATTAGCCAGAAATCAAGGAAATAATAAGCAAAATGGCGGAATTAGCGGTTTGTAGGGCGTTATAATAAAAAAATAATATTTGTTATAATTTGTAACAATATTGTCATATAACTATGATATTATTAAAATCGTGATGAAGATATTTATTAAAGAAAAAGTATAAATAATTTAACATTTATAATAATTATAC
>CAZTUN010000057.1:0-10874 GCA_964616845.1 uncultured Rickettsiales bacterium
GAAGTCATGATTTTCTTTCATGGATAACAAAAAGAGACTTTTTCACAAGCGACTACCAACCTGAAGTAGGTTGATGAACTCTTATTTTTCTTGTAGCTCCTAGTGCTGGATCCTCTCCTGGAGGAGCTGGAATATATTCATAATAACCACCCTCTCCGTCCGGAACTATTGCAAACACAGGACCTGTATATGAATCGCTATATTCGTCACTAGTTAAATCTGGCAAAGTGGTTGACAAAGCTGTTCCAGGCAAAACAGGACTTACTAAATTATCTACAGACGTAGAACTTGACGATCCTGTATCATTTGCCGTACTACCATTGACTAAGATATTGCTATCTGTAGTTACTCCATTTCCACCCAATGATTCACTGCCATTACCAATACTATTACTTTGTTGATCTTGCGTTGAACCATTAAATATTGAATTTGTTTGCCCATTTAAACCTTGACCTTGAGCATCTTGCGTTGGAGAAGCAGGCGAAGTAGTTCCAGCACTAGGCAACCCGTCTAAAGAAGAATCTAAATTCCCTTCGTCAACAGAACTATCTTCATCTGTAATACTATCTTCCTGATTTAAAATATTAGAATCATTTGATGTATTGCTATCTGTTGTCGTATTATCTTGAACAGAAGAATTATTTGCTCCGTTGGAAGAAGAGTTATTTGATCCGCTAGCAGAAGAATTAGAGCTGCCATTGTTGCTGGTAGAAGTTCCAGAAGATGATACTGCTCCTCCTGTTACAGTAGTTGGAGCTGAGGTTGTTGCAACACCTCTACTACTAATCACACCTTGACAAGACCTACCTCCGCCAGCAACCTTATCAACTATTTCATTTGCACCAAATACAGCACCGATTCCAATTGCAAGAGCTAGGGCAATACCCCAAGATATTTTTCCTAAGAATAGTGAAAACCCTAAGAATATAATAGCAAGCGCAGCTATGCCACGAGCTATTGGACCTTGCATCGCACTTACAACATTACAAACTGTACCCTCTAAGCTCCCTGGATCTGCGGCTAGGGCATCAAATGAAGTCAATAACATCGCTAGAAATATAAGCGATATAGTTATTCTAAAGAATAAACCAATTGAATTTAACATAAACTAAGCCCCATATACCTTACAGATCTAGTCGTAATTTATATAATATATTATTTAAACACTCTTGCAAATATAGTATCTACGTGCTTTGTATGATAATTCATATCAAATATATCGTCCATTTGCTTTGCTGATAATTTATCTTTGACTTCTTTATCGCTATTTAGTTCGGTTTTAAAATCCTTACCTTGTTCCCATACTTTCATTGCATTACGCTGAACTATAGCGTAGGCATCTTCTCGACTAACGCCACATTGAGTAAGTGCTAACATAACCCTTTGTGAAAATATAATTCCACCCAACTTATCAAGATTTTTTTGCATATTTTCTGGATAAAATACCAAATTTTCTATTAAGTTAGCCAGTCTTGCTAGGGCAAAATCTAAAGTTACAGTACTATCTGGACCTATCATTCTCTCAACCGAAGAATGCGATATATCTCTTTCATGCCATAAAGCTACATTTTCTAAGGCTGGAATTGCATACCCTCGAACCAATCTACTTAGTCCTGTTAAATTTTCACTCAATACAGGATTACGTTTGTGAGGCATTGCAGAACTACCTTTCTGTCCTTTACTAAAGTATTCTTCTGCTTCTAAAACCTCAGTACGCTGTAAATGACGAATTTCTATAGCAATATTTTCTATAGAACTAGCAACGACTGCAAGAGTACAAAAATATGCCGCATGACGATCTCGAGGAATAACTTGCGTAGAAATAGGTTCGACTTCAAGACCCATTTTCTCTGCAACATATTTTTCTACGAACGGATCAATATTAGCAAATGTACCTACAGCTCCAGAAATAGCACATGTTGCTATCTCTTTACGAGCATTCTCTAATCTTTGATAATTTCGTTCCATCTCAGCATAGAATCTAGCCATTTTAAGACCCATTGTAGTTGGTTCAGCATGGATTCCATGGCTTCGCCCCATACATACCATATGCTTAGATTCATACGCTCTTTTCTTCAAGGCGGTTAATACTATTTTTATATCTTCAAGCAAGATATCAGTTGCTTGCACTAGTTGGATATTAAAGCAAGTATCCAAAACATCTGAACTAGTCATACCTTGATGAATAAATCTAGCTGGTTCACCAACATATTCAGCAACACTTGTTAAAAAAGCTATTACATCATGCTTTGTAACTTTTTCTATTTCATCTATCCTTGCAATATCAAAATTACCTTTCTCCCATACCGCTTTTGCCGCCTCTTTTGGTATGATTCCTAATTTACTTTGCGCATCACAGGCGTGAGCCTCTATTTCAAACCAAATTTTAAATTTATTTTCTGGTTGCCAAATACTAACCATTTTTTCACGTGAATAACGGGGAATCATAAAAAATAACCTTTATTAATTTGATGCAACTTGCTTTAATACTATATCGATTGTCTTTGTAACTTCATTTATATCGTATTTTTTGACTGTTTCTAGAGCATTATTAGCTAAATTTCTAGCTAATTCTCTATTAGAAAGCAGTTTTGATATTGCCTCTGCCATTGCATTTTCATCATTTTTTGCTATAACAAGACAATCTTCTTTATCTTTTATTATTTCTAAAGGACCTTCCGTATTGGTTGTTACTATCGGAAGCCCATATTTTAACGCTTCTAACAAAACAATACCGAATGGCTCATGTAAAGATGGTAAACAGAAAACGTCTATTTTTTTATAAAAATTTTCTTTATTCTCTACCCAGCCAACAAATTCGACTTCTTCTTTTAAATCAAGATTGTTTCGTAACAACTCAAGATTAGCACTTTCATCACCATTGCCACCTATAATCGCTTTGAATTTTATGCCTCTATTTTTTAAAATAGCCATAGCTCTTATAAAACTATCAAAGCCTTTCTTAGCTACAAATCTTCCTATAGTTCCTATAATTGGTAGTTCTTTAAACTCACTCCATTTATAACTAGAATTAAGTTCTATCATGTTAGGAATATAAAAAACTTTATCTTGATCCCAACCTAATAAATGCGCTTTATTTTTTAAATCATTACTAACCGCAATTAGATGTGTCATTTTAGAAAAACGTTTCATGCTATAATTATGCAAAACACCTATATTTTTTGTGCCGTTACTTACAGAACCTATCATTTTAGCTGCTCTTGAAGTATGGCTTATGATAATGTCTGGTTGTATTTGCTTTATTATTGTCTTAAGCGCATGCCTTGCAAGTAAGTCCCAATTACCCCTATTATTAACTTCTATAATATTTATATCACCAATTTCTGATATATATTTTTTAATTTCTGAATTAGGTAATATTATAACTGTTACTTTATGCCCTAATGAATGTAAAACCTTGCTATAGTTTAAGAATGCCTGCTGAATACCGCCAAGATTTTTACAAAACATTGCATTAATTATTCGCATTTTCTATCTATGAATTATTAGGTTATCGGTTATTATATAGAAATAACCCCACAAAAAAACTAACTATAATAGAAAATTTATTTAGCTCAAGGAAAACTCACCCGTAACTATATTGTAGTTAGTAGGTCTAATTAATTTACTACTACTGACTCTTACAGAAAAAAGCTTTCCATCCAATTCTTTTTGCCAAAATGCAAGAAACTTAGCCAACTTAGGAAAATTTGGATCTTTATCCAAATCTTGCCATATATAAGATTGTAAAATTTGCGGATGGTCAGGAAGCCTATATATAATCTCGGCAGTTGTAATACGATAGCCATTTAACATTAATTCCAAATCAAACATAAAATAACTCCAATGTTCATTTGAATAAAAAATTAAATATTACTTCTTAGATTCTAACACATGATTTATTATAGCATAAAAATTTTATAATTATTTCTAAAATTCATAATTTTATGCAAAATAATATTTATACAAAGCTTGACAATTTGGCTCTTATTAAAATTACAGGTGACGATTCTAGCAATTTCTTACAAAGAATAGTTAGTAATGATATTAACCTAGTTAGTCCAAATAAAACTATCTATTCTCTACTTTTAACTCCGCAAGGAAAATTATTATACGATTTTTTTATACTTCAATACGAGAATGGATATTTAATAGAATGCTTTAAAACGCAGCAAAATAATATTATTGGTTTACTAGGAATATACAAACTTCGCTCAAAAGTTGAGATATGCGATGTTAAAGATTATCACTCTTTTGCTTTTTATAAAACAGAGTCGTTATTTACATTGCTTGGAGAAACAAAGCAAACTAATGATGGCTATATGTTTTCAGATCCTCGTCATATCAAATTATGGAATAGAGCAATCTTAAAAAATAATATTTTTGCTAGTGAATATAGTTTTGTTTCTATCCAAGAATATAAAAATACCTTCAAAGATCTAGCTATCCTTTATAGCGATGACGATATTGTAGCTGGAAAATCATTTCCCCATAATTTTAACTTAGATAGACTAAACGCCATTTCTTACAGCAAAGGCTGCTATATCGGACAAGAAGTTACTACAAGAGTTCATAGCAAAACTATGCAGCCACCTTCTTCTTAACTGCATGGCGTATAGCCGATTGAGCTGAAGCAAGTCTTGCTATTGGCACTCTATATGGCGAGCAAGAAACATAGTTTAGTCCAGCAGTTTGACAAAAATCTATAGAATCTGGATTTCCGCCATGCTCTCCACATATACCAAGCTTTATATCGCTACGTGTTTTCTTACCACGTTCTGCTGCTATTTCAATTAATTCTCCTACACCATCTCGATCAAGTCTTACAAAAGGATCTTGGTCGAATATACCAGCCTCTTTATATTTGCTAATAAATGATGCTGCATCATCTCGAGAAATTCCCAAAGTAGTTTGAGTCAAATCGTTAGTACCAAAACTAAAGAATTCTGCTGTTTGAGCAATTTCACCAGCTTTAAGTGCCGCACGTGGCAATTCTATCATTGTTCCAACTAGGTAATCTATCTTCTTGTTTTTTTCTTTAAATACTATAGCTGCAACATCGTCTACAACCTTACGTAGAATATCCATTTCTTTTTTGCTTAGTGTTAAAGGTATCATGATCTCAGGAAGAACTTTAATCCCTTTTTCTTGCATATCCAAAGCAGCTTCAAATATAGCCCTAGCCTGCATAGCATAAATTTCAGGATATGTAATACCCAATCTACAACCACGATGACCCAACATAGGATTATGCTCATGCAGTTGCATAGAGCGACGCTCTAAAACATCGATACTAACTCCAGCTTGCTTTGCAACCTCCTCCATATCTTCCTTGCTATTTGGCAAGAATTCATGCAGTGGAGGATCAAGTAATCTTATAGTAACTGGCAAGCCGTCCATTATCTTAAATATTTCACAAAAATCTTGTCTTTGCATTGGTAGTATTTTTGCTAAAGCATTTTCTCTGCCCTTTAATGTTTCAGCCAAGATCATTTCTCTTACTGCAATAATCCTATCATTACTGAAAAACATATGCTCAGTTCGGCAAAGACCAATACCCTCAGCTCCAAATTTACGAGCAGCTTGAGAATCTTCAGGAGTCTCAGCATTAGCTCTAACTTTAAGAGTTCTTATCTCATCAGCCCAAGACATAATAGTTGCAAAATCACCTGATAATACTGGCTGTATTGTCGGCACTTCGCCAAGTATTACTTCACCAGTTGATCCATTTATAGTTATAACATCACCTTCTGTAAAAGTTACAGAACCAACTTTACAAGTTTTAGCATCATAATTAATGCTTAGTCCACCCGCCCCAGATACACAAGGCTTACCCATACCTCTTGCAACTACAGCAGCATGAGATGTCATGCCGCCACGTGCGGTAAGTATACCTTCCGAAGCATGCATTCCATGTATATCTTCTGGACTAGTTTCTATTCTCACAAGAATAGTTTTTATACCATGTGCAGATTTTTCCTCAGCATCTTCAGCTGTAAACACAGCTATACCAGATGCAGCTCCCGGAGATGCTGGCAAGCCTCTATCAATTACTTTGCGATGCGCTTTTGGATCAAGTGTAGGATGCAGTAATTGGTCCAATGATAAAGGATCTATTCTTAAAAGAGCTGTTTGTTTATCTATAATACCCTCTTTAACAAAATCTACAGCTATCTTTACTGCAGCACTTGCCGTACGCTTACCATTACGAGTTTGCAAAATCCATAATTTTTTATTTTGCACAGTAAACTCGATATCTTGCATGTCTTTATAGTGATTCTCCAAGTGCTTATATATTTTTACTAACTCTGCAAAAACATCTGGCATTTCTTCTTCCATAGCAGGCAAAGTAAGATTATTTTTCTTATTACCTTTGATGGTTATTTGTTGTGGCGTTCTAATTCCTGCAACCACGTCTTCGCCTTGAGCATTAATAAGATATTCACCATAAAAATCATTATCTCCTGTCGATGGATCACGAGTAAAAGCAACTCCTGTAGCACAATCATTACCCATATTACCAAATACCATAGACTGTACGTTCACTGCAGTACCCCATTCTGCCGGTATATCATGAAGTCTGCGATAAGTAATCGCTCGTTGATTCATCCAAGAGGCAAAAACAGCGCCTATGGCTCCCCATAATTGCTCATTAACGTCTTGAGGAAAATCCCTACCCAATTCTTCTTTGACTTTATCTTTATATTCTTCAACTAGCTGTTTTAAATCAGCTGCATTTAATTCAGTATCTTGAACAACTTTACGCTCTTGCTTTCTTGCTTCAAGCAATTCTTCAAAATGATAATGATCAACTCCAAGAACAACATCTGAATACATTTGAATAAATCTACGATAACTATCAAAAGCAAATCTTTCATTATTGCTCTTTTTAGCTAGTCCTTGCACGGTTTTATCGTTAAGTCCAAGATTTAAAACCGTATCCATCATTCCTGGCATTGACGCTCTAGCCCCAGAACGTACAGAAACCAATAATGGGTTATTTATATCGCCAAATTTGGCATCAAGTACTTTTTCAATTTTAGCAATAGCATCGCCAACTTGAGATTTTAGCTCTGAAGGATATTGTTTTTCATTTTTATAATAAGCCGTACAAACTTCAGTAGTAATAGTAAATCCTGGAGGAACAGGTAGACCTAAAGAACACATCTCAGCTAAATTAGCTCCTTTCCCGCCTAAAAGATTTTTCATAGATGAATTGCCCTCAGCAAAACCATCACCAAAACTATAAACCCACTTGTTCATGCCTAGAAATACTCGATTTTTTAGTTGAAACCGCCATTGCCTCCATAAGCAATAATCGTGGCAAATTCATAAGGTAAAAGTTCTATTTTTGCAAGTATTTAAAACTATATCTTATAGTTGATTAGGATTAATAAGAGCAAAATTTGCAATACAGTCTAGCTGTCTAACAAAATTAGTTAATATGATCCTGTCGTTTTCCTCTTCACTAACTCTTATATTCTGCAAGAAGCTACTTAATGTATCATAATATTTAACTGCTTGAGCTAGCCTTTCTTTATAAGAAGCCCCTTTAACATTTAAAGATTTAAGTTTTTCGCTTGCGTTGTAGAGCTCTTCTCTAAATTGATTATTAATCTTATGCATATCAACAAGACGGACTGAAGATTTATTATCTATCAAATTATTTGCTCTTTTATATAATTCTAGCAATTTTTGACCATCAGGTTCTTGCAAATATTGTTTAAATATTCTTAGTTTTTCATAGATATGATAATAATCATATCCAGATTTTCTGTCATGAAATTGTGTTGTTTCCAATACAGCTTCAACTAAACTATTATAGCCGCTTTCTTTTAATATTACTTTAAATCTATTTTTTAAAAATTCTTCTATATGACTACTATCGTACTCAGATTGAAATTTATCGCGTGGATAATATTGATTAATAATATATGAAATAATCTCCAATAGATCTAATTCAAGCTTATTTTCTAAAATAATCTTAATAATTCCCAATGCCGAACGTCTTAAAGCAAATGGATCTTTAGAACCTGTTGGTTTTTCTCCAACAAGAAATAAACTGATTAAACTATCTAATTTATCTGCTAATGCAACTATATAGCTTACTGCGTTAGTTGGTATGGTTGAGTTTTGTCCTAATGGAAGATAATGCTGACTTATGGCTTGTACGATGTAAGAATTTTTACCTTCAGCTTGTGCATAATAGCCCCCCATAATACCTTGTAACTCAGGAAATTCCCCTACCATCTCAGTTAATAAGTCTGCTTTACTAAGCCTTGCCGCTTCTTTTATATTTTCTTTGTCTGTTTCAGATAACTGAAGCTTCGATGCTAAATAATCTGAAATCTTTTTTATGCGCTCAATTTTATCATAAACGCTGCCAACTTTCTCATGAAACACAATATTTTTAAGCTCATCAACCTTAGACGATAATTTAGATTTTATATCATTATCAAAAAAGAATCTGGCATCAGAAAATCTTGCTCTTAAAACTCTTTCAAATCCTTTAATAATAAGATTATCTGTTTTCTGCTCAATATTGCTAACTGCTATAAAATATGGAGCAAGTTTATTATCTTTATCTCTTAACGCAAAATATTTTTGATGCGTTCTCATTACGCTTATTAAAACTTCTTCTGGCAAATCTATAAACTGCTCATCTATTTTACCTAACATTACAACTGGCCATTCAACTAGTCCAACTATCTCTTCTAGCAAGAGTTCGTCTTCTACAAGACGCAATCTAGGCTGCTCAATTAAAGCATTTATTTGATTATTTATTATTTGTTTGCGTTCAGCACTACATAAAATAATATAATTATCTTTTAGTTGCTTGCTATAATCTAAAAAGTTTTTAACTTTTATAGTTTCCTTGCCTTTTATTCTATGTCCAGATGTAACATCACCTGCTTTAATGTGACCAAATTTTATCGGCAATATTTTTTCAGATAATAAGCAAATAATTCTATGCACAGGTCTAACCCAAGTAATATCATGATTACCCCAACGCATTGATTTTGGCCAAATAAAATTATTTAGAACTTCTGTAATAATTTCTGTTAGCACTTGAGAAACTTCACGCCCTTTTTGCTTAATTATAGCAAAGTAGAATTCACCTTTATCTGTAGTTTGAATAGTCAAGTCACTTTTTAGCAAATTATTAGATTTCAAGAAACCTTCTATTGCAGAGTCATTTGCTCCAACTTTGGGGCCTTTACGCTCAATAACAGAATCATTTTGTTTTTCTGGCAATCCTTCTATACAAACAGTCATTCTCCTAGGAGTTACATAAGAACTTAAATTCTTATATGAAATATTGTTATCACCAAGTTTATTGATAATCGCCTGAGCTAGTTGCTGTATAGCTCCTGCTTGCATTCTCGCAGGAATTTCTTCACTTAAAATTTCTAATAATAATTCTGACATAATTTTGCTATATTTATTTGCTAATCTTATTATTTTTATCTAGTAAAACGATCTTAGGCTTATGTTTCTTGGCTTTTTCTGTTTCCATATTAATATAGCTACAAATTATTACTAAATCTCCTTTATGCACTAACCTTGCTGCCGCCCCATTTACACATACTTTTTTAGATCCTCTAGGTGCTTCTATAGTATAAGTAGTAAATCTATTTCCATTAGTAATGTTTAATATGTCTACCTGCTCGAATGGTAATATTCCTGCAAGTTCTAGTAATTCAATATCAACAGTTATAGAACCTTCATAATTAAGGTCAGCCTCAGTTACAGTTGCGCGATGTATTTTACTTTTTAACATTGTTATTGTTGCCATCTTAACCTTACCTCTCAACTAAATAATTCTTACTTTCTGTGTTTTTGCTACCCATGCCTCACAACATGCCTTAGCTAAATTTCTTACCCTACTAATATAAGATGCACGCTCTGTAACCCCTATAACCCCTCTAGCATCTAACATATTTAGGCAATGACTTGCTTTTAAACAATAGTCATAGGCAGGCAAAGGAAGTCCTTTCGATAAGAGCGCATTACATTCTTCTTCTAAGCCTTTAAATTGCGCAAATAACTTATCTACATTTGCATATTCAAGATTATAAGCAGAATATTGACGTTCATTTTCTTTAAAAATATCTCCATAAGTTACGCCACTATCATTCCAGCGCAAATTATATACGTTATCTGTTCCTTGAATGTACATGGCAAGTCTTTCTAAGCCATAAGTAAGCTCTCCTGGTATAGGTGAGCAAGAAATTCCTCCAACTTGTTGCATATAAGTAAATTGCGAAACTTCCATACCATCACACCAAACTTCCCAACCTAGTCCCCAAGCTCCAACTGTAGGGTTTTCCCAATCATCTTCAACAAATCTAACATCGTGCTTAGCCAAATCAACTCCTATGGCCTCAAGACTTTTTAAATATTTATCTTGTATATCATCTGGCGAAGGCTTTAATATTACTTGATATTGATAATAATGCTGCAACCTATTGGGATTATCGCCATAACGACCATCTTTTGGTCTCATTGAAGGCTGAACATAAGCAACATTCCAAGGATTATCCGTTAATGCTCGCAATACCGTTGCAGGATGAAGAGTCCCAGCACCTACTTCAGTATGATACGGTTGCAATATGACACAACCCTGCTTAACCCAATAAGATTGTAAGGTCATAATCATATCTTGAAAAGATAAACCTTGCACTGCAAAACCTCTTAAATTTTCTATAAGCCTAATTTTATTTTTAGTAGTTTTTCTTCTATTACAGAAGCTAGTTTATCAACAATATTATTTTCTGATATTCCAAGCTTACGCTTTAACCAACCGCCCGTTTTATTAACTTTTATAAACTCAATATCTTTACCAAATTTTTCTCGCATAAAATCATAAATAT
>CAZTUN010000058.1:0-4780 GCA_964616845.1 uncultured Rickettsiales bacterium
GTCTCATTTTGCTTAGTATATTGAATGTAAACCAATAAAAATTTCTCTAAATTTTTGGTTAAGCATGAGACTCATTGAACCCTTATAAATATGGAGACAGGTTTGGTTCGAATCTCTTCCTCTCCGCCAACAACACAGCTTAAAAACTATCTGCGCTCAGTTCTTGTGAGAGCGTTATTTTTATGATAAAAGAGGATTTTTTTGAATTTTTGTTTATAATTTCTCTTAACTTAAGAACTATTTTAAAATTGAGATTTTTTATCAAATTAAATTTATGATCCAAAGCCTGACATATCGCAAAGCTGCAATAAATGATCTAAATCAAATTGTTAAGCTGCTTCTTGAAGACGAGCTTGGGGCACTTCGTGAGAGCAAAGGTGAGGAATTAAATCAGAATTATGTTGATGCGTTTTATAGGATAGAAGTTGATCCAAATCAATATCTTATGGTAGTGGAAAGTAACCATAAGATTGTCGCAACATGTCATCTGACAATAATGCCATCCCTTACATTTACAGGCTCTACAAGAATGCAAATTGAAGCGGTGCGCGTAGCGGAAAAATATCGTGGTCAAAAAATTGGTGAGTGGATGATGAATGCCGCAGTCATTTATGTAAAATCAAAAAATGTAAAAATTATACAATTAACGACAAATAAAAAACGCCCTAGAGCAAAAACTTTCTATAAAAAAATTGGCTTTGAGGCAAGTCATGAAGGAATGAAAATGCATTTGTAATGCTAAGTTGTAAAAGCAATAGTTTAGCATGGTTTATCTATGGCTTCTTAATTCTATTTAACAGACAATTTTAAAGTTTTAATAATATAGTATGACAAAAGAATCCCCTCAAAACACAATTACAAAATTTCTTTGGACGGTTATAAAGCCTTATAAATGGTGGTATTTGCTGATGTTGCTGGCACCAATTGTAAATTCTTTTTATAAAGTTTCTAGTATGCTTGCGGTTGCAAAAGTGGTTGATGTTTTTACCGCACCACAAATTCCTCAATATTCCAATTTTATTTATCCAATTACACTATTTGTTGGATCTATTCTGATTATGGAGTTTTTCTGGAGATTAAGCCATTTTGCTTGGATGAAAACACAGCCATTTGTTAGGGCGGATATTGTAACAAAATCATATGATTATATTCAAAATCATTCGTATGATTTTTTTCAAAATATGCATAGTGGCTCGGTTGTGAGTAAAATAAAAGGTATTTTAGCAGGATATAATAATTTTTGGTTTGGAGTGCATCATCGCCTTGCTGTCCCGCTTCTTGAGATACTTGTCACCATAATTGCTCTTGCGTTTATTAATATACAATTATTTGTCTTTGTAACTTTATGGGCATTAGTTTTTTTCTCAGTAATGTTTAGAATGTCGCTAAAAGTAAGTAAGCTTGCTACAACAACTACTGACTCGCAACACGAATCAATAGGGTTGATTGCAGATACTATTACTAATATATTTTCTTTATTTTCCTTCTCATCACGTAGTCGAGAATTAACAAAAGTAAAAGATTTTTTATATAACGATACAGCCAAAAAAGATTATAATTGGATCAGATATGAATTAAAAATGGCTTTTGTAGGCATAGCTTTTTATTCCGTTAAGTTAATTGCATTACTTATTTTTATGATTTATTTGCGTAAAATTAATGTAATTACTACAGGAGATTTCGTTTTTGTAATGACTATTACTTTCTTTGTTGTAGATAATATTTGGAAATTAGTTTCTGAGGTCGGCGATTTTATTGGTAAAATGGGAGATTTAAAATCTTCTTTTGCAGTTTTACAGATTCCTAATAATAGACTAGATAAAAGTAATGCCAAAGATTTAGAAGTTATTAAAGGTAAAATAGTTTTTCAGAATATTTCGTTTGCTTATAATAAAAATAAACAAATCTTTAATGAATTAAATATTGAAATTAAAGCTGGTGAAAAAATAGGTTTAGTTGGTCAATCTGGTGCAGGAAAGTCAACGCTTATATCACTTTTATTAAAGAATTTTAAAGTAACGTCTGGAGATATTTTAATTGATGATCAAAGTATTTACGATGTAAGCTCTGATTCTTTACGCTCACAAATAGCTTTAATTCCTCAAGATACTTTGCTTTTTCATCGCTCAATCGGTGAAAATATTGGCTATGCCAAAGAGAATGTAACTCAAGCCGATATAGAAGATGCTGCTAGAAAAGCTCATATTCATGATTTCATTACTACACTTGCAAATGGTTATGAAACGTTGGTAGGGGAGAGAGGAATAAAATTATCTGGTGGGCAAAGACAAAGAATCGCTATTGCCAGAGCAATTTTAAAAGATGCGCCAATTTTAATTTTAGATGAGGCAACTTCTAGCCTTGATTCTAATACCGAAAAATATATACAGCAAAGTCTTAATGCAATAATTGACGATAAATCGAAAACTGTTATTGCGGTTGCTCATCGCTTATCTACATTAAAACATATGCATCGAATTATAGTTTTAGACAAAGGAAAAATTGTTGAAGATGGAAATCATGAAGAGTTACTAAAAGCTAATGGCTATTATCACAAAATGTGGAAAATGCAGTCAGGAGGCTTTTTGCCAGAATATTTAGAATAGTAGGCTTAAATTATTAACAAATTGCTTTACTAATTAAGCGTTATGTTATAACATTACACAACCTAACATCCTATTAAATTAGGGTTTACTGTAAATTTAATTAAGTAATTTCAAAGTAATATGAAGTATCTCAACCAGATAAATACCGCATTTTTATGCTTATGGTGTCAAATGCGACCGATACCCTATTGAGATAACTATTAAATTACAATTGTCTTAACCTCAATAAATATTAAATACATGAAGCAAATTCAGCAAAGAGACAATCATAAACATGATCATGGAAATAACCATGATCACGAAATTTCTTTAGAATCTGCTATAAGCAAAGAATATCACTATCATCTTTTATCACATACACACGGGAATCACTCTCACTTTAATTTAAGTAGAAAAACTGATCATGATCATGCTCACGATGATCACTCTAGTGATGATAATTGCGGTGATTGTGAGGATGGTAGTCATAAAAAACTTATGGACAGAAAAAATGAAGGCTGTCCTTGCTGTGTTGCTTCAATAGATTTGGATGAAGTTGCAGCTGCTTTAAATGAAGTAGCTAAAAACGGCAGTAATACAGAAACAAATGGCAACTCTCTAGGTGGGCTTGCCGATTTCTCTTCTGGTGAGCAGTGGGGAATATTTTTAGGAATTTCAGGGCCTATGGCTCTTATTGGTCTTACAGCAGCAATCAGGAACATAAAAGGAACTTTAAATAACCTAGAAAAATTACAAGATGTAATTGGAGGTCTAGAAGAGGATATTTTAAGATATGAAGCGCAAAGAGATAAAGCAGTAGGCACAGATAAAAAAGATTTGGGTGATGTTGTTAAAAGGCTAGAAGCATTCAGAGAAACTTTAAAATATTCAAAGTTTGATACTAAATTTAACCTCACTGTTCCTGGTTTTATAAATGGTACTGCTTCAACAATGGTTTTGAGTTCAGCAATAGTAAGCTCTCCTTGGGCACTTCCTGTTATAGCTTTATATGCTGGCTGTCAGACCATAAGAAATGGTTATGATTTATGGAGAACTTGGAACAGAATTTTACCAGAAGAGGTTAGAGAAGAAGTTCAGTTAAATATGAATGTTGGTATCAGGAAGATAAACCAAATTACCGACTCGAAAAGAAAATTTTATGCTGCCAACACTTTAGGATTTGCAGCCTTTACCGCAGGAGCAGTAATTACTACTATTTCATCAATTTCTGTAGTAGGAAGCCCAGCTTTAGCTCTGGGAATCCCATTACTTGCTATGGGAGCTGTTTCAACTGGAATAACTAATAATATATGGACTGCTAAATTCAAGCCACGAAACGGTGATCTTGGAATCGATCGAACTAAATTAGATCTAGATACAGTTAAGCAAGAAATCGGCGAAAGAAGTGCAATTAAAAAACTACTAAAAAATTATAGGGATAAACATTTACCAAATAAATTAGGTAGGCGCTTAGGATGTTCCTTATTGTCATCTTTGCCTTTTTGTAGTCAAAAAGGACAAAAAATGCTTCATAAAGTAAATCAAGTAAGAATTTCTAAATCTGATACTAGTGACGTAGAAAAGTTAGATTTACTTGAAAGAGTTGTCAATGCTAAAATAATTTTAAAAAAAACTGGCGATAAAACAGTAATAGATCCGCTTTTGAAAAGAATCTTAGAATTAGAAGAAATTGTCGATGCTGATAAAATTACATTTAATTTAGTTTGTTTTGATAAAGATAAGCAAGTTTGTGAGCAGATTTTCAAAAGTTGTAGGGAATTAGAAATTGATAGTATTGTGATAGATAGATTTATTAAGAATGCAATTATTAAATCTTCCGTTGAACATGATACAAGTATCAAAACGAAAGAAGAATATTTGGGCATGCTTCAAACAAGTGGCTTTTTTACAATAAATGGCGATGAGGTTATTTTTGATCTAAAGGCTCTTGAAAAAAATCAAGCTATGAAAAAAGCTTTTATGTATTCAATTGAAGAATGCCTTTTGTTTGATTATGTCGATAAATTAAAATATGAGCAATATGGGTTAAATGATTTTTACTGGGCTCTTGAAAAGCAAAATAAAAAGGATTCTCATTCGCATAAACATCGGAAGCATAACCATTCTTGTAAATCACATTCGCATCATGTTTTACACCTAGATGATCACCATCATGTTTTACACCCCCATGATCA
>CAZTUN010000058.1:4880-10829 GCA_964616845.1 uncultured Rickettsiales bacterium
AATTTTACCCAGCCCACGTCATGTACCTTCGGCAGATCAAAGAAGCGATCATTGTGAGCATCATAAATATGAATATCCTCCAATTTCTAGTCGTTCTTGCTCAGTTAAAGAAAATCATCAAGAATATGATCATCGGCATCATAACCATTCTTGTAAGTCACATTCGCATCATGTTTTACACTCCCATGATCAAATTTTACCCAGCCCACGTCATGTACCTTCGGCAGATCAAAGAAGCGATCATTGTAAGCATCATAAACATGAATACCGTCCAACTTCTGATAATAAGGTTATGGTGGAAGGTCAAGCAAGAGCTATTCCAGAAACTGAAGAAAAATTATTTAGCGAATTTAAAGCACTTACTACAGAAGAAATATTACTAAATAAAGAAGGAAGACAAAATCAAGTAATTGAACAAAATAAAGTTATTGATCGTATCTTAAAGATAAGCAGTAATTTTGTTCTTGAATCTAAAGTTAAACATCAAGAGACAAATCAAACAATTTTTACCTATCTTGATCCAGATCATACAAATCCTAATGATCCTTGTTATAAAGAAAAACAAGTAATATATATTCAAAACGATTTCACAAAAGAAATAGACGTACTTTATGGAGCAAAGGCCTGTGTACTTATAATTGAAAGGCCAAATCAAGTTAAAAATGGCTTAATAGCAAAAATTGATAAAAATAAAATTGAACATTACGGAGAGATAAAAGATTGTAGCATTTTCAAATCTTTTAAAAAAATAGATTTACCTAAACTATCAACAACTGGCATATTGCAGCAAGCAAGATATCAAAACTTAATTGAAAGTAATAGATTGTTAAGTTAATAAAACAAAGGAAGTGTTTAAATAATAATTCCAAAAATCTACAAATCCTTAAAACTAGTTAAGTTATACTCAAACTATAATAAAATTTCTTCCCAGATTAATTGCCTGTTAAGAGTAAATATTTTTTTATCTTCTGGATTCATGCAGGCAAGTTTTATCCAACCATTGGAAAAGATTTTCTTTAGAATGGGTTGGTTATCAACGATAAGATCGATTAATTCTTTAGGCGCATAAACTATAGTTATAAGACGCTGCGGCGTATGATAAGATTTTTTATCATTGATATAAACCGATTGAAGAGGAAGTCCCGTCATCAAGTCGCTTGCGTTACCTTGCATTACGGCAATTTTCCCAGTAATATTATGAGTTATTTTGCTTCCCGCTCCGTATGCAACGTTATTAATAGTTGAGAATAAATATTGCATATTAATCCACTGTGCCACTATCATGGGTGCAGTTAAAATGGTATTTAGGTAAGTTCCTTGAGGATCTTGTTTATAATCATAAGAGTGAAGAAAACAACGACCATCAAGGTCTAACGAGTGACTAATATGCCGTGGAGCGACTATAAATGCAGCGTTTCCAGCTAGTCCCCATTCTGGTCTTATTTGAGCCCAATCCCTAGAAAAAGTTAGATTCTTCTGCTTGTAAGAAAATATGCTTTGATAAGGAATTAGTTTTTTTAGTCGTATAATATTATTATTAAATCCAGCTTTTTTGAGATCTTCTGCAAGGCTTAAAAAACTATCTGTATTTGGAGCATTATAAAATTCTATCTCATCGGTTGCCGTATTATGTTTAGCAGCTATAAAAATTGTTTTTTGAGGAATATTTATGCCGTTTTCACTTAATCTTAATCGTATTTGAGGATTATTTAATATTTGAGCAAGTATTTTAGCATTACTAGAGCCATGTCTTCCTCCACACGCTCCGCAATCCAATGCACTTGCATATGCATTATTTTCGCTTGTACTACCATGACTACATAAAACGACTAAAGGAGAGAAATTATATGTAAGTCCAATTATTCTTAAGGCATTATAAGCATATAAATATTGATCTTCAAAAGAAATACTATCAAGAGAAGGAATAAATTCTAAAGGCTTTCTTATTTTATTGAGAAGATAAGATTTTATTAAGAAAGATAAGTTTGGAGCAAAGGTTCTAAGTCCAAGCCAGAATCCGCTGATTAGTCCAATAGTTTCAACCAATGCAAGGGGTGTAGTAAAATTATATTTTACCGATTGATAAAGTTTTTTAGACGTGCAAATAAGTTCATAAGATTTTTTATCTTTTTTATATTGATCTGGGTAATGAAGTTTTTCTTCTATATTATGTTTTGGACTAACTAAAACAGGACAAGAAGGATAAGTTTCTTGCGTAACTTTATTAGTAAGATTAACTGCTATTCCAAAAAAACCTGCAACGCCAAATGTTTCATAATTACCTACAAATTCAATCTGCCTTCTTAAAGGTTCAGATCTAACATCAATACAAAATATTAATTGAGCTTTTGCAGTATTTGATAAGTTATAGCCATTGTTGAGAGATAAATTTGTAAGCAAAGATTTACTATATGAATCTTCTATATGGTTTAGTTTATCTAATAAATTATCCCTATTTGGAATTTTAATATTATCATGCCAGTGTAATAAATTTTTTGCTTGAGGCCATAATAATACTGTAATACTTAGTCTTACAGCTAAATAATCTTCTAGAGTTATTCTGTAGCGATGAGTTTTATCGACTTCTGACCATTGAGAAAGATATTTTATATAAGATGCCCAACCAGAAAGAGTAGATAATATAATAGTTAAAAATTTTATATGTTCTTGTTCAGCAATGTTAAGAATTTCTAAACATTTCTTGATAGAGGCATAAGAATTATCTGGAAGATTTTTTATAAAATCTTTTTTTTCTTTATGCCGAGAGTGAATTTTTTTATCGTATAAAACAAGTTTTGACCAAGCTTTATAAAAACCTAGATTTCTAAAAGGCATTGTAATAGTCGATTGTCCTTCGTCTATATAAGCTTGAAGCCATTTTATTGTTTCTCGGTTAATAGATTCCATGGCTGATGGAAGATTTTCCTGCTCAAAATAAAGATTAGATAATTTGAGAGCTTCTTCAATTGGCATGTTTTCTAATCCTTGTAGGGGATTTACCGCTATAAGATTCTTTAAAGGCCAAAATGGGGCAATAGTTTTAAAACTTTCATTAACTATTGTATTAATTTTCATTTGCTCTTGGGGACTTAATTCAATTTGCTTTGCAAGTATTTTATTCATAATTTTACCATTAATATTTATAATGATTACGATTAGTCGTTATTGTACTATAGTGTGGCTGACTAGAATTAAGAGCAGTTACATAAGCTTGTAAGAAATAATTAGGAAAAGAGAATCTTTTTTCATTATGCTTTAAAAACAAAACAGATAGCCATGTTAATAATAATAAGGACATACCTAATAGATGGAAAATACTTAGCGGCTGAGGCTGACTAATGTTTTCAGCTACTAACTCTATAATATGTACGCTAAAACCATAAAATGATCCAAAAATTGTGCATAAGAGCAAAGTTAAAGGAATTTTTTGTAAAGTTTTACCTCTTAAGAGAGGCATTGCAAATTGTGCTATAGATATAAACGATATAAAAATAATAACTAAGTTAGTATTTAAAATAAATAAAGATTTTTTAGTTATAAGGCAAAACATTATACTGCCAATTAAACCACAAAATAGTGCAGAAAAAAAAGTTAATATATTAGGTGGGTAACTAAGATCAAATCTTCTTTCTTTAGCAGCACTATTACTTGCAAGAAATAAATAGGCCTTAAACATGCCGTGCCAAATTAAGTGAGCTAAAGCAGCAGGAAATAAACCAAGACCGCATTGTAAAAACATAAATCCCATTTGTCCCATAGTTGAACAAGCAAGCATACGCTTTATATCATTTTGCATTAATTTCCATAAAGTTCCTAATAAAGCACTAATAATTCCAACACAAAATATTATTGTTAATAATGTACTATTTTGCAGATAAAGTGGGGCAAACCTTAATAAAATAAGTCCTCCGCCATTAATTATGCCTGCATGCATTAGAGCTGATACAGGAGTAGGGGAGTTCAAGGAGCTAATTAGCCACTTATGAAACGGCCATAATGCAGATTGCATCATTGCAGCAATTAACATTAGTATTAGCGCTATAAACAGATAAGGATTAGAATTATTATTGCTCAGGTGAGAAATTATATCACGGATATTGGTTGATTTAGTTAAATTATAGAATATTACAAAAGAAATAGCTAAAATAGAGGCACTAAATAAATAATTCTTGGCAGCAAGTATTCCAGAATTTTTAGCTGCAATCCATTTATTTTTATGAATCATTAAGCTCACTAAAACCACATTACTAAAACACCAAGAAATAAAAATGATAATTAAATTGTTACTAGTTAAGTTTATTAGTATCAAAGAAATTAATGTTGCAAGCTTAATAAAAAAATATTTGTACTGGTTATCTCCAGACATATAGCGTAATGAAAAAATAGCTATAGATATTCCTATATAAACTACTAGGGCTATAACTAATAATAGATACCAATCTACATTAATTGCGTTATTATCTAAATTAGACATCATAAGTATTTTTTTTATTGGAATTATAAGAAATTATTTTTTAGTTGCTAAATACTATTAGAATAATTAATATTAGAGAAGTTAATTGTTTTAATAACTAAAATTAGATTTTCTTATGAACATAGATACTATTACTTTACAATGCTTTATTGCGGTTGCAGAAACTGCTAGTTTTACTAAGGCTGCTGAGCGGGTTGGAAGAACCCAATCTGCTATTAGTCAGCAGATTAGTAAACTAGAGAATATTTTAAATAAGCAAATTGTAGTACGTGGTAAAAATATAGTTTTAACAAATGAAGGAGAAATTTTCCTTAGTTATGCGCGTCAAATATATGCATTACATAGAGAAGCATTAGATAGGTTTGTACAACCGGATCTAGAAGGAGAGGTTCATTTTGGAGTGCCAGAAAATTTTGCTAATTTTTATCTTGCTGAGATACTAGCAGATTTTTCTCATACACATCCGCTTGTTTTGCTGAATATTGAATGCGACTTGACTTTAAATCTTTTTGATAAATTTAAAAGAAAAGAATTAGATATAGTTTTAGTAAAAATGAATCGACCTGAAGATTTTCCTAATGGAGTTGATGTATGGTCTGAACCTTTAAAATGGATAGGAGACTCTAGCTTAATTAGAGATAATAAACCAATTCCTTTAGTGCTATCACCGCAACCATGTGTATATCGTGCAGCGGCGATTGATACGCTAGAAAGAATGGGTAAACCTTGGCGCATTGTTTTCTCAAGTACTAGTTATGCTAGTATGGTAGCCGCAGTAAAGGCTGGTATGGGGATTACGGTTATGCCAAGTACGATGATTCCTGATGAGTTACAAATAATTAATATAAAAGACTTTCCACTATTACCTGAAACTCATGTTTCGCTTCTTAAGCAAAAATCAGATAATTCGGTTATTAATACTCTAGAAAGCTTTGTCTTAAAGAAGTTAAAGCAAATTAGACATAAGTAAATAGGTCTGCTTATATCATAGTCCCATCTCGCTACCTGATAATGAGCTTGCATTAGAATTAATCATTCTAGTTTTAGGAGCTTTACTTCCACTACCAATCCTTTGGTAGACTTCAGAACACATTTTTAGATAACCTGTACTTTTAATACCATTTAAGTATAATTGCTGATATGTATCTTTGTCAGATCTATCTGGTTCAGTACTAGAGGTATCGTCTAGGTCATTATTTTCTGGATAAAGAATATCATTATATTTTGCTTTGAATTTGTTAGCTATTCTAAAAAAATCTTCAATATCGTTACATTGTTCTTGCCAAGATTCTTGTATATTTGTTGGAACTAATTTTGTCCAAGTTGTCCAATTTGAGTAAGTTGAAATATTAACTCCTAAGACTCTAGCAATATATGAGCAATTAAAACTATTACTTGAAGCTTCTCGCAATTGCGATGATATATTCCATATACCCATAGCATCTGCTCTAAGGTCTTTAGTATAACGTAATTGA
>CAZTUN010000059.1:0-10466 GCA_964616845.1 uncultured Rickettsiales bacterium
ATTTCTTAATGCTACAAGTTTCTGGCTATTTGCGACAGGTGCACTCCTAATAAATATCTCGTTAGCTGTTGGTGAATTTTCAGGCGCCGGTTGGCTAGCATATCCCCCACTTTCTGGTATCGAATATAGTCCAGGTGTAGGTGTTGATTATTGGATTTGGAGTTTGCAAATAGCGGGTATTGGGAGTTTGTTGTCGGGTATAAACTTTTTTGTAACGATTCTAAAAATGCGCCGTCCAGGGATGGGCTTGATGAAAATGCCAATGTTTAGCTGGAGCGTGCTCGGGAGCATGATTTTGGTAATTATAGTTTTCCCAATTTTAACAGTAACTTTAGCATTGCTTACACTAGACAGGGCTTTCGGAATGCATTTCTTTACATCAGATTTTGGTGGAAGCCCTATGATGTATATAAACCTAATTTGGGCCTGGGGCCATCCTGAAGTGTACATATTAATACTACCTGCTTTTGGTATTTTTTCTGAAGTTGTATCTACATTTTCTAAAAAAAGGTTATTTGGGTATAAATCGATGGTGGGTGCAATTCTAGCAATAGTATTCTTGTCATTTGTGGTATGGCTACATCATTTCTTCACTATGGGTGCTGGGGCAAATGTTAATGCATTCTTTGGAATAATGACTATGGTAATTGCCGTGCCCACAGGTGTTAAGGTGTTTAACTGGTTATTTACAATGTATAAAGGCCGAATCGAATTTACTACGCCAATGATTTGGTTTTTTGGATTTGTCGCAACCTTTACTATTGGTGGTGTTACCGGTGTGATGATGGCTGTTCCGGCAATAGATTTTCAGGTTCACAATAGTCTATTTTTGGTAGCACACTTCCATAATATGGTAATCGGTGGAGTTGTATTTGGTTATATGGCGGGTATTACATATTGGTTCCCTAAAGTATTTGGTTTTAAGTTAAACGAACGCTTAGGCACATATGCCGCATGGTGCTGGATCATTGGTTTTATGGTTGCCTTTATACCAATCTATATTTTAGGAATTATGGGTGCGACTCGCCGACTTGATCACTATGATGCCTCCTTAGGCTGGCAAGGGCTGTTCATTGTAGCTGGAGCTGGCGTTATGATAATTGGATTAGGAGTCTTTTTCCAAGTTCTCCAATTCATAGTGAGCATCATTAAAAGAAAAGAAAATATTGATATTACAGGTGACCCTTGGGACGGTAGAACACTTGAATGGTCTACTCCCTCTCCTGCTCCACTTTACAATTTCGCGTTGATGCCGACCGTAAAGTACAGGGATGAATTTTGGGAGAATAAAAAAAGCGAGAACAAAAGTAGTTTGGGTGATTTTCAAGATATAGAAATACCAAAAAATACTCCTATAGGATTATATATTGGGATATTATCATTAATATTTGGTTTTGCGGCTGTTTGGCATATTACGTGGCTTCTGCCGGTAGCAGTCTTAGGCTTAGTAGCTTGTATAGTTGTACGTACTTTTAACGAGGATAGTACTTACATGCTCAGCTCACAACAGATAGCCAAGATTGAAATGTCTAGAAGGAGTGAGCCATGAGCACCCATTCATCAGCAGCAGAAGTAACCAAAATAAACCATGAAATTGAATCTTCTGAGAAAAATATTTTCGGTTTTTGGGTTTATATAATGACCGATTGTGTTTTATTCGCCTCTTTATTTGCTACTTACGCTGTACTTCGAAAAAGCACAAACGGTGGACCAGAAGGAAGTGAAATATTTAGTCTGCCATTTGTTCTTACAGAAACCATCATATTATTAACCAGCAGTTTAACTTGTGGACTAGCAATACTATCTGCTAGAAATAAAAATAAGAGTGCTACCTTGGCTTGGCTATTTGTAACTTTTATTTTAGGAATGACTTTTTTAACTTTAGAACTTTCAGAGTTTAGGTTATTAATAAATGAAGGAAACAGTTGGACGGCTAGTGCGTTTTTGTCGTCGTATTTTACGTTAGTTGGTACACATGGATTACACATATTTATTGGTTTAAGCTGGCTTGCAGCAATGATTATAGCTATCGTAAATAGAAATCTAAGCAGTGTTAATATCCGTAAATTAATATTATTTGGAATGTTTTGGCACTTTCTAGATATTGTGTGGATTTTTATCTTTACAATTGTCTATTTAATGGGGGTATTATGAGTAGTCATAAAAATACGGTTGTTTCACATCATATACCTGAAAACGGTAATTACAAATCTTATATTTTAGGATATATAATCTCCTTGTTTTTTACGCTCACTGCTTATTTTGTGGTTGTAGGTGATTTGCTCAAAGCACAAATTTCGATTTTTGTAATTGCCGTATTAGCAATTGCACAATTTTGGGTGCAGATGATCTTATTCTTACACCTTGGTAAAGAGTCAAAGCCACGATGGAAGTTACTGGTTTTCATTTTTATGCTGATAACAATATTAATTCTTGTGTTTGGTTCTATTTGGATAATGAATAATCTTGACTATCATCATACAAGTAATCAAAAACAATCTGACGAATATATTATTAAAGACGAGGGATATACGCGATAGCTTCTTTTAACGAGTACTATAAACTTACAAAACCTGGAATCGTTTATGGTAATTCGATTACCGCATTTGCAGGGTTTATGCTGGCTGCAAATGGAACTATTGATCTACTATTGTTGGTTTTATCCATACTTGGTATTGCGCTTATTATGGCAGCCGCCTGCGCATACAATAATTACATTGACCGAGATATAGACTCAAAGATGGCAAGAACTCGGAATCGTTCACTAGTTGTAGGTTCGATTAGCAGTAAGAGCGCAATAATCTATGGATCGATACTTGGACTGACAGGTTTTGCTATATTATTAATTTTTGTAAATTTACTAACCGCTCTACTAGGAATTTTTGCTTTTTTATACTATTTGATCATTTATGGTATTGCCAAGCGAAGGACAGTTTACGGTACGCTTGTGGGTAGTGTAGCGGGTGCTATGCCTCCAGTAGCTGGTTATACTGCTGTAACAAATAGTTTAGATAGAGGAGCACTACTGCTTTTCTTAATATTAATATTTTGGCAGATGCCTCACTTCTATTCTATTGCAATATTTCGGATGAAAGAATATAAGTCAGCAAACTTACCTCTTCTTCCTATAGTTAAAGGGTTAAAACGAACAAAGGTAGAAATATTTATATACATAATTGCTTTTATTATAAGTACGTTTTTGTTGTTTGTTTATGATTATGTGGGGATATTTTATGTTATACCTATGGTTTTAGTTGGAATATTTTGGCTTTTTCACGCATATAAGGGCTTTAATGTTAAAAATGATATTAGCTGGTCTACGTATATGTTTAAGCTGTCGCTTAAAATACTAGTTGTATTCTCATTCTTAGTCACAACCGATTCTTTTATTAATTAAGTATTTTGTTTAGTTTATCTACGCCAAGTCTACTTTTGGCATGAAATGCAGTGATTATTAGAGCTAATATAGCTAATAGAATAATATATACAGCTCTATCAATCGTGTTCGCAGCTACTATTGTTGCGTTATCAATGCCGTGCAATCGCTGTGTTGATACTAAAAAGAACTCTCTAAAACCTATAGCACCCGGAGTTATTGAAACGAATAATGCCAGGTTAGCCGCACCTGTATAAATCAGTATCTGGTCCAATGTAATACTAGTATCAATAGTTTTTAACTCAATACCAAATATTATTATTAATAATAGTATTTGCAGTATTGTTGCAATCGCCATTAAATACCAGGAACTAAGATTTAAAGATTTGATCCCTTTAGAATATTGATTATCAGATTTTACAATAATCAATATAAATATTGCTAATATGAAAATTATCAATAAAAACCAGTGATTAATATATCCTGAAAATAGTAAAAGCAAGCTGAAAATTCCATAAAATATATAATATAAAAGACTGGCTGAAGCGTAATCTTTTATCTTAATAGAGTGTTTTTTATTTAAATATATTGCCCTAAACGCAGGTCCACTTTGAAGCGGTCCGAAAAAGTTAATTACAGATGAATACATTGTTAATAAAAGATTTTCACTATAATTAATGGTAGTTTTACATAGTTTAACGGACGCTGAATTGACTAGAGCTAATGTACCTATAAATAAAAAATATAATATCAGCAACATTGTTAATGTTTTAGCATCAATATTTCTTATTTCTTTTACTATTTCTGGGTTTGTAATAAAGAAATAAGTAAAGAGACCAAATGTAAGTATTAGGATTGCTATTGATAAGTAATTCTTCCAATTAGTGCGTCGAGGCATGGCTTCCATTATACTGTGATAAGTTAAGTATTTTTAAAGATAAGTAGGATATATTACGAAAAAGTTAATTAATTTTATATCATCAGATAAATTCTTTTGGGCTATAGTCGTATTGTTAGTTCTTCAAGCTCTTTGGATAGCACTGTCAAGTAGATATCCTATGGCTTTTGATGAGAACTTTCACTTAGGTATTATCAAGCTATATTCCGAACATTTATCTCCTTTTTGGGCCTCTACGCCGCCAGATAGCGGTGCTTACGGCGCTGTAGCAAGGGACCCATCGTATTTGTATCACTATTTAATGAGCTTTCCTTATAGGGTGTTATCGTTTATCGGTATATCAGAATATCACCTAGTAATGAGTTTGAGGTTTATAAACATCAGCTTATTTGCGATTGGGTTATATCTATATAGGGTATTATTGCTTAAATCTAATGCTTCAAAAACTATAGTTAACTTGGTATTGTTTGTTTTTATACTAATTCCTATTGTTCCCCTTTTAGCAGCTCAAATAAATTACGATAATGCAATATTGCCCTTAACTGCACTTTCGCTAATCCTAGCATTAAATATTACAAGAAACAGAAATTATAAAAGTATAGATACGCAAAATATAATATTACTGCTTTTCGTATGTATTTTTGCCAGTCTTATAAAATATCCGTTTTTACCAATATTTCTTGCTTTATTAATTTTTGTATCGTTCGTGTTAATAAAAAAATACAAAAATATATCAAGCATTTATGAATATTTTGTTAAGGGGCTTAAAGACGTAAAAAATGTAACTGGAATTGTACTCATTGCATTATTGATATTGGTAAGTGGATTATTTGTGGAGAGATACGGCTATAATTTTATTAAATATAACAATCCCGTACCTGACTGTGGTCAAGTACTAAATTACGACCAATGCAAATACTACGGACCGTGGGCAAGAGATTATAAGCTTGAAAAAACAAAGGGTGAATTTAACAAGAACCCGATTGCCTACACTCAGGATTGGGCTCATGGAATGTGGTATCGAAGTTATTTTGCTGTATCAGGACCATCAAATGGATATGCAACTCGAGGTCCATTATTAATTCCAGCTTTGACTGCAATTATTGCTGGAGTTATAGGATTTGTTTCGTTCATACTCGTATTTCCTAAAATTCTAAAAAAGTATAATGCACATGCAATACTGTTATTTTGTCTAGTTGTCTGTATGCTCGTACCAATTCTTTGGCTAGAAGAATACAAGTTATTTCTTCAAACCGGCAAAGCAGTAGCAATAAACGGTAGATATTTACTTCCAATAATGCCAATTATTATTTTACTTTCAGCTCTGGGGTTAAAAACAATTACTATAGGCAGAGATAAATTAAGAGCCGTACTCGCTTCTGTTTTAGTATTGGGTTTTGTTTGGAGCGGTGGTGTATTTACCTATATCCTACGAAGTGAAGTTGATTGGAGCTGGAACAGAAACGATAAGGTAACTTCCATAAATGAAAATATTAAAAGTTTATTAGAACCTATAACCCCCGGATATAGCACTCCTAATGAATTTCTAGATTAGTGCTTTTTGTATGTATTTCGTTTAGTCTGCTCTAAGTTATTTTCGATAAGCACTCTATTTATTCTAATAAGATCGGCAATTATATTAAGCGCAAAACACAAAAAAGCTAAAATTAGTATTAACGTTCCTAGTAGCAATGATTGAATGTGCCCACTCGTACTTCCCTCTTCGATGCTTAGAATTATAAAGCGAGCGAATGGCACGGCTCCGATTAATAGAAATATAAAGCCTGAGCCGCCGAATAGTATATAGGGCTTATACATAATAAATGCTCGAATTATTATAATTGCAGATTTCCAGACATGTTCAAATGTCGAATTAAATAGTCTAGATTCGCGTAATTTTGGATTAGTTTCGACTGGTATTGAAGCGATTGCTAAACCTTTATTACCAGCTTGAATAATGGTTTCTGTGCAATAACTAAATCGCGTTATAGTATTGAGGCGCATTAACGATTCTCTGCTATATGCTCGAAACCCGCTCACTGCGTCTGGTACGTTTGTGCCTGCTGCTTTGTTGACAATATTGCTTCCTAATCTTTGAAGTATTTTCTTAAACCAACTAAAATGAACTATTTTGCTGGTTTGTCGGTCGGCGATTACTATGTCTGCTTCACCGTTTATTATTGGTTGCACTAGGTCTTCGATACGATTTTGTGGATACTGATTATCTCCGTCTGTATTGACTACAATATCTGCTCCTATGCTGAGCGCATACTGAATACCGTCATGAAACGATCTTCCAAGTCCCTGGTTTTTTGGGTGTTTTACAAAATGCGATACGCCGTAGTTTTGAGCAACTTTAATAGTGTTATCAGTAGAACCGTCGTCGATTATTAAAATTACTATTTCATCAATACCTTTAATCTTGCTAGGAATAGATTCTAGCACTAATGGAAGAGTGTTCTCTTCATTTAAGCATGGGATCTGGACTACTAACTTCATAAGTGTTGGTAACAGTATACCTGAAAAATACTAACAGGGGTAGATAGGAGTAAAATATTTCGATTCTATTCGCCTTTTATTGCCATAAAATGTATAATAATACGAATATAAATGTCACAAACATCACGTCGTTCAAAGATCAATTCAGCCGGATCAGCTCCACGGCCTGGTCAGGATATGGTCACAGCACAGCAGGCTGGAAATTTTCCCAGTATAGGTATGACTTTGCATAGCTACAAATATGACCCTACTGATAAGCGACGCAGGTCTACAACTAAGGCCGCTGTTGTCAAAAACAGCCGATGGCAACGATTTAAGCAAAAAGTTACATTAAAAAGAGTTGTAATAATACTAGCAATTTTAGTTTTGCTTATAGGGGCTTGGCTCGGCGGTAAATTTATATATAATACTCAAAAAATCTTTGGTGGTAATATATTCGGTGTTTTTAGCAACACAAAGCTAAAGGGTGAAGACGAAGGAAGGGTTAATATTTTACTTGCTGGTAACTCAGCTGACGATGTTGGGCATGATGGAGGCCAGCTCACTGATTCAATAATGGTAGTTAGTATTGATACTAAAAATAATAAAGCCTTCATGTTGAGTATTCCTAGGGATCTATGGGTAAAAATACCCGGTAATGGGAGCGAAAAAATAAATGCAGCCTACGTCAGAGGAGAAGAAGAAAATTTCAAAGAAGATGGTTATTCAGAAGGTGGAATGGGCCAGCTTGAGCAGGTAGTAAGCCAAAGTCTAGATATCCCAATACATTATTATGCATTAGTAAATTACACTGCACTTAAGCAGTCCGTGGATGCAGTCGGCGGTATTGATATTGTAATTAAAAGTAAGGATCCAAGAGGTTTATATGATCCTAACATTGATTGGGCAACTAAGAGGCCCCTAGTTAAGTTAACAAATGGTACTCATACGTTAGACGGTCGACAGGCTCTTAATCTTGCAAGAGCTAGAGGTGATGCATACAATTCGTATGGTTTTGCGGGAAGCGATTTTGATCGCACCGAAAACCAACGAAAAATCCTAGTAGCCTTAAAAAATAAAGCTGCTTCGGCTGGAGTTTTAACAAATCCGGCTAAACTTTCTAGTTTATCGGATGCAATAGGCAGCAACGTAAAAACTAATTTTGAATTGGGGGAAGTAAAACGACTATATGAGATTGTAAATAAAATTGATAGTAAAAATATAAAATCTCTTAGTTTGAACGAAGTAAATGGTGAGAGTTTGCTTATTAGTTATAGTTCTCCAAGCGGACAATCTGCATTAATACCTGCAGCGGGTGTTACTGATTTTAGCGAGATTCAAGCATTTATACGAAAGCAATCTTCTAATGACCCTGTAGTTCAAGAATCAGCTAAAGTAGTTGTTTTAAACGGCACCACAGTTAATGGATTAGCTACTAAAATTCAAAAATCCTTAAAATCTAAAAATATTCTTGCTCTTAAAGTAGGAGATGCTGGCAATACTGCTCAAACAACAACTGCCATTATCAATTTATCAGGTAACTCAAAACCATCTACAAAAGCTAAGCTTATAAAAATTTTCGGTAATAATGTAACGACGCAGAATCCATATGGAGAATTGTATGATGCTGATTTTATTATAGTAGTAGGAAGCGACCAAGCTGCAACTAACTCTAATTCAAATAATGTTGCGCAGTAGTCATTATTCTTACACAATGATATTCTCATTATATGCCCGTTAATAATTCTGAGATAAAATTTAAATCATTTTTGGAACATCATCCTGTTAAAAAGTTCAACAAGGGTGAAATACTAATTTTTCAAGGCGAGGCACCAAGAAGCGCATATATAGTAAAGTCTGGGATTATTAAAGCATACAATATCAGCGTTAACGGTGATGAAAAACCTGTAGCTTTTTACGAAGAAAATAGCGTATTCCCCGCTGCTTGGGTGTATGGAAGATTATCTAGTGCAGTTTATTACTATGAAGCATTCTCAAAGGTTGTAGAAGTTTATGTAATAGACAGACAAGAACTGGTCAATTTTATTAAAAAATCTCCGGATATACTATATATGGAGCTAGAGAAGCTATTATCAGACCAAATCGGAGGCTCCTTGAGATTAAACGCCCTTCAACACTCTAGAGCGAGCGATAAGCTAATTTATACTCTACATTATCTAGCGCTTACTCATGGAGAATCAACCAATACTCCAAATGTTATTACTATAAATTTAAGTTTAACTCATCAAGATTTTGCTAATTTAACCGGTTTAACGAGAGAAACAGCAGCAACGGAGCTAAATAAGCTTAAGAAATTAAAAATAATTGAATATGGTAAAAATCAGCCGTACACTTTAAACGTTAGTAATTTATATCTGTTACAAAACGATCAATTTATTTCTGATTTAAAGCCTTCTAAGCTATCGTTTTAGTTGTTTTATTGGTAAGCAGAGTTTCGGCAACGACTTTACTTAGATTATGAGGTGCTGTCCAAGATTTTATAATGCACCTATTAGCGCCTAATTTATATGCTTCTACCAACTATGGATAATTTTCCATTTTTGTAATAATGAGTATTGTTACATTTTTATTATTATTTGGTAGATTATAGTTTTGGAGAAATTCCAATCCTCCCATTACGGGCATTAATAAATCTAGTAGTACAAGTTCGGGTTCAAAGTTTTTAACTTTATCTAGTGCTTCTTTTCCGTCATACGCAGATACAACTTCATGGCCTTCGTGCTTAAGTATCACGCAATATGCGTTATTTAGGTCTTTGTCATCTTCTACAACTAAAATTCGAGACAAATTTTCCTCCAGTATGTTCTATTATATTATATTTATACCATACAGATGGGACACTTGATATATGAAATATTACAAATTTTCAAACCTATATTTACGTGGTATTGTTACAAAAAATACAGTGCCCTCTCCTTCTTTACTTTCAAACCAAATGCTTCCTCCAATCGCGTCTAGCAATCCTTTTACAAGATAAAGACCTAGTCCAGTACCAGAGGTTTCTTTTTTTATAATGTTTGGGGCTCTAAAAAATTTACTAAAAACTTGGCTTTGTGAACTTTTAGGAATCCCCCACCCTGTATCTTTAATTTGAAATTCAATTTCTGTGCGACGAGTAGTAGTAATTAATGTTACGTCCCCTTTTTGGGGGGTATATTTAATTGCATTAGATATAAGATTAGTAAGTACTTCTTTTACAATTAAAGGATCAGTTTTTATGTTAAGTGAGTATGAGCCCTTATATTTATATTGAAGAAATACTCCCTTATGGTTAGCCATAATCTCTAATTCGGGTAGGATTTCATTTATTATATCTTTTGAGTTTAGTAATTTAGGGTTTACGGCAATAATCCCACTTTCTATACGAGTAATATTTAACAATGTGCTAATAAGTTCGTTCATCCTATTAGTAGCAGTTACTATAGTATTCAAAGAGTTTTTTTGTTTAGAGTTTAGTTCACCCATCATGCCATCTACTAACATATGGCTGTAGGTTTTAATTGCAGATAAAGGTGTTCTAAGTTGATGGGATGCTAAAGATATAAATTCACTTTTCATCCGGTCAACTTGCTGTTCTAAAGTAATGTCCCTGAATACTTCAACCGCTCCAATAGGTTTATTTTTCCAAATTATTGGAGATGTGCTTATTGATACAGGAATAGATTTACCGTCTTTACGACGATAATGAATTTT